>NZ_VCMY01000042.1:0-52214 GCF_005924235.1 Mycobacterium sp. DBP42 | reverse complement strand
CCCCGGACCCCCGAGCAGGAGGCCGGGCCACCAATGCCCGCCGACGGGACGGCGCTGACCAACACCGCGGTGTTGGTGAAACCAGCCCGAGTGACGCGGGAACCAACGTTCACACCGCACCCGCGGCTTGAACCAATGGACGCCCGAGAAGGGCGGTGCCGAACGCACCGAGCTGTTCGACACGCTTTATATAGGCTGGCCGCGTGAGTCGGATCGGCGCCCGCGCGCTTCGTGATGCAGTGCTCGACGAGGGCTCGTTCCAGAGCTGGGATACGGCGCCCCTTGAAGTGGCCCGTTCCGAGGATTACCAGCGCGAACTGGCCGAGGCATCGGCGAAGACCGGGCTCGACGAATCCGTGCTGACCGGCGAAGGCACCATTTTCGGCCGCCGCGTGGCCGTGGTGGCCTGCGAGTTCGATTTCCTGGCCGGATCGATCGGGGTGGCCGCCGCCGAAAGGATCACCGCCGCGGTGACGAGAGCCACAGCCGAGCGGCTGCCGATCCTGGCCTCCCCGAGCTCCGGCGGGACCCGGATGCAGGAAGGCACCGTGGCCTTTCTGCAGATGGTCAAGATCGCCGCCGCCGTCGAACTGCACAAGCAGGCCCACCTGCCCTACCTCGTCTACCTGCGGCATCCCACCACCGGCGGGGTGTTCGCCTCCTGGGGTTCACTCGGGCACGTCACCGCCGCCGAGCCCGGCGCGTTGATCGGCTTCCTCGGGCCCAGGGTGTACGAGCACCTGTACGGCGAACCGTTCCCCTCCGGTGTGCAGACCGCCGAGAATCTGCACGCCCACGGCGTGATCGACGGGGTGGTGCCGCTCGCGCTGCTGCGCGACACCCTGGACCGCACGCTGCGGGTGGTCGTGGACACTCCTGTCCCACCCCCTGCGCCCACAGCCCCTGAACCACTGCCCGACGTGCCCGCCTGGGAATCGGTGCTGGCCTCGCGGCGGCCCGACCGCCCCGGCGTGGGGTACCTGTTGCGGCACGGAGCCACGGACCGGGTGCTGCTCTCCGGAACCGAACGCGGCGAGGCCGCGACGATGCTGCTGGCCCTGGCCCGCTTCGGGGGACAGCCCGCGGTGGTGCTCGGCCAGCGACGCAGCGAGGGTGGGCTGGTCGGGCCCGGCGCGCTGCGCGAGGCCCGGCGCGGCATGGCGTTGGCGGCCGGACTGCAGCTGCCGCTGGTCCTGGTGATCGACACCCCGGGCCCGGCCTTGTCGATCGAGGCCGAGCAGGGTGGGCTGGCCGGCGAGATCGCCCGCTGCCTGGCCGAATTGGTCACGCTGGACACCCCGACGGTGTCGGTGCTGATGGGCCAGGGCAGCGGCGGGCCCGCCCTGGCGATGGTGCCCGCCGACCGGGTGCTGGCCGCGGCCAACGGCTGGCTGGCGCCCCTGCCGCCCGAGGGCGCCAGCGCGATCGTCTTCCGTGACACTGCGCATGCCCCGGAACTGGCTGCCGCACAAGGGGTTCGGTCGACGGATCTGCTGCGGGCCGGCATCGTCGATGTGATCGTGCCCGAGCATCCCGACGCTGCGGACGAGCCACGGGCCTTCACCCAGCGACTGTCGACCGCCATCGGCAGCGAGCTCTCCCAATTGCGTGCGGTGCCCGGCGAGCAGCGACTGCAGACCCGGCTGGACCGTTACCGGCGGACCGGGTTGGCCTGAGCTTCTCCGATTCCGGCACCGCCCAGATCAACGCTGTGGTCGCTCGGCTCGAGGATTCACGACCATAGCGTTGCTCTCGGGAGCTTTTGCGAGGCTCAGACTTCGATCGGCGGGTGCAGCCTGTCCATGGTGTATTGCCGGTCTCTTCGCGCGGCCCAAGAGCTGGCCGCCAGCGAAACGGCCAGCACGCCGGACAGCACTGCGATGGCGATCCACAGCCGCGAATCGATGCCGCCAACGATCAACTGGCGAAGACCGTTGACCGCGTATGTCATCGGGTCGACGGGGTGCAGGATCTGGAATGGTTTGGCCGTGGTCTCCACCGGATAGATACCGCCGGCCGAGACGAGTTGCAGCATCAGGAAGGCCAACGTCACCACCCGGCCCACCGATACCCCGAACAGCGCGTTGAACGCCTGGATCAATGCCAGGAACGTGCCCGCGACCAGCAGCAGGAAAGCCACCGTGGCCAACGGGTATTTGGCCTGCAGACCCACCCCGAAATGCACCACCACATACATCACCACGACCTGGCAGACCACGATCAGGAGGGCGGGCCAGTAGGAGGCCAGCACCACGCGCAGCGCGCCCAGGCCGTTGACCACCGGCCGGGACTGCAACGGCTTCAACAACATCCAGATGATGAGTGCACCGATGAACAGCGCCAACGGCAAGAAGAACGGAGCGAAGCCGGTACCGAACGTGGCGGCCGGATTGTGGGTCTGGATGTCCAGCGCCACAGGTGCGGCCAGGGTGCGCGCCACCTCGGTGCGCTGCTGCGGAGTCCAGGACGGGACCTGGGTCGATCCCTCTTTGAGCGCGGTGGCCAATTGCTGATTGCCGGCCTGCAGCTTCTCCGTGCCGGCCGCGAGTTCTCCTGCCCCGTTGGATAATTGGCGACCCCCGTTGGCCAGCTGCACCAGCCCGCTGTTCAGCCGCTGGGCACCGTCGTTGAGCTGGTGCGCGCCGTCACGCAATTTGACGACATCGGAACGCAGACCACCGGTAAGGGCCTTGTTGATGAACACCCGCAGCTTGCTGTTCGGGTCACCCAGCTCGCTCTCCAGCTGGGTAGCGTTGTCCCGCAACCGGATCAAGCCCTCGTCTGTGGTGGGGTCAAGACCGCGAGCTTGCAGCAGCCGTTGCGCTCCGGCGAGGAACTCCCCGGTGTCACGCACGGCGGGATCAGGGTTGTTGCGCAGGAATCCGACCGCCTGGTCGACGATCGCCGCGGCTTGGGCCTGGTCGATGTTGAGCGCGGCAATCCGGTCCGTGGTCGAGCGCACCGCCCCCGACAGCCGCTGTGCGGCCAGGCCGACCTCGTTGGGGTCCAATCCGAGTCCACTGACGCGGTCCAGCACGGTCAGTAGTGGATCGGTTGCGGTGTCGACCGCAGTCGACAACTGTCTGGTGCCCGCGGCCAGTTGGGAGGACCCGTCGCGCGCGGTGACCAGGCCGGCCGTCAAGGCGTCGGCCCCGGTGGACAATCGGTGTGCGCCGTCGTTGGCCGCTGCGCTACCGGTGGCCAGCTGCTGCGCGCCGTCGGCAGCCTTGATCAGGCCTGTTCCGGCATCCGTCAGTCCGGTCAGGACGGTGCCGAGGGTGCGTTCGCCGATCTTCGCGTTGATCTGGTTGAGCACCTCACGGGCGGCATTCTGGCCGATGATCGAGCCCAGGTAGTTGTTGGCGTCGTTGAACGTGAAGCGCACGTTGGCCTGGTGCGGCGACCCACCCGACGGAGAAGTGATGCTGGTGCTGAAATCCTGCGGCAGCGTGATCGAGAAGTAGTACTTGCCGTCGGCCACCCCGTCAGCTGCCTCCTGCGCCGAAACCCGGTGCAGCTGAAGCTGACCCGAATCAACCAGCGCATCGGAGACCTCGTCCCCGGCCTTGACCTGCTCACCCTCCACGACTGTGCCCCGGTCCTCGTTGACCAACGCCACCGGAACTTTGTTCACCTCGCCGAACGGGTTCCAGAACGCCCACAGGTACATCGCGCCGTACAACAGCGGCAGCAAGATCACCGTCACGAGCGCGATCCGCGGCATCGTCCCGCGCGAGAAACGTTTCAGGTCGGTACCCAACGACATTCCGGCTAGCACGGTTACTCGCCACCTTTCTGCGAACCGGCCAGCTCGGCCAGCGTGGTGTTGGGCACTGTCAACTGGGCCCGCACAGCCGAGGCCAGATGGCCGGGCACCCCGTTGACCGTCGCGGTGATCACGGTCTGCTTCTCCCCCAGCGCGATCAGACGACCCAGCACGATGTCGCGGTTGCGGTCATCGGTGAGGTGGTCGAGGTTGCCGACCACCAACAGCGGCGGGCTCGCGGTGTTGGCCAGGGCGATGCGCAACAGGATCTGGTCGAGCTCGGTGAGGCCGTCGAAGTAGGACGTCAGCGACGGCAACGGCAGCTCCCCGAACACCGGGGCACACATGGCCGCCAGATCGTCTTCGTCGGCGCGGCCCACCAGCGTGTACCAGGGCGCGTCCCACCGACGTTGCTCTGTCACCAGATCACGCACGGTCACCGATTCGGACACCGTGTCGAGTTCGTCGATCCCGGCCAGGGCCGCGCAGCGGAAGATGTCGGTGGCGCGGGTGCGCCCGAACACGGTCAGCTGTCCACGCGCCGGCTTCATCCGGCCCGCCAGTGTCATCAACAGCGCGGTGCGGCCGGTGCCCGCCGGGGCGGCCAGCACGGTGACGCCGCCTTCGTCGATATCGAGATCGATGGGCCCGTACACCGGACCCCAGGGGCCGTGCATCGCGATCGCCCGCGCGGTGAGGGCCGGTGGCTTTTGCTCGTCCTCGCCGGGATCACTCTCGGGACTTTGCTCAGGCATAGGCACATCACAACACATCGGGCGGGCGCGCACAGGCAACCGCAAACTCCGCCAGCCTGGCGATTCCTGAGTGAACGCTGTCCACACCCTCCGAGACTTCGGGTGACGGCGGTCACGCTTCGGACAGGCCAGCTCAGTACCGCACTGACACAACTGATTTGGAGCCATCGTCGATCCGACCGCAAACCGCGTTGACAACCTCCGCGGGTAAGGCTTCTAATGAATGTCGCGCTTCGTTAGGTGAGGCTCCTACTCGAACACAGGCCACTGATCCGACGACGTCGAGAGACGCCCAGGGTTAGGACAGGTCTTCCCGGCCTAAGGGATGACCCGAAGTGGCTTCCCACCTCTGGTGGGACACGTCGTGTAGTGCCAAAGCTCTGATGAGGAAGTGCTCGCGCCCGCCACGTTGTCTGGCCATGCGCCCCACTTCCTCTTCAGGTCTACAGCTGACGAATGCGTCAAGACCAACGGCGTTGCGTGCGCCTGACAGCGAGGAGGTGAAGACGAAATGACGTCAAGTGACAGTCCGTATCCCAGACCGATTCGACAACGTCTGTCCGTAAACACCTATCCGCCGTCGAAGGCTGCGTAGATCCCCCACCTCGGATGCCCGCGGTGGGCGGCCGCCGCGTGCCTGCCGACACGGATAGCTCCGATTCTCATGGAGATGATCCGATGCAGCGCAACACTTTTCTTCGTCATGCTCACGGCTTGATCAGAGGTCCGATCGCGTGGATCCACACGCGCGCGTCACTGACCCCGCAGGAGCGGCACAACCTGAGGATGAGCAACACCCCGGTAGCGGTCTTGACCGCTTCCCTGGGCGGTGGCTCTCACCGCGCTCGATAGCCGAGCATCCCAGATCCCGTTGACCTGACGATCTTTCACGTCACGATCGACGCGAACTGATCCATCCGTACCCGAACCCCACCTCAGGTCGCACCGAATGCGGCTTCCGTCAGCCGATTCGGTGCGACCTGTGGCGGACCGTCCGGACCACGAGCGGGACACCTTGGCGGTCAAGATACTTCAGCAGTGCGCGCGGCTGGTGGTGAGTCAGTTCGTCCCGCCGACGGGCTGATCACCGAGCGGTGCCGGGTGCAAACCGTCAGAACGGCAGCGGCGATGATCACCTCGAGCAATGCAATCAACGTCGCCGTCGTCATCACCGCCGAAGCCGGGACCGTGGCCACCGCGCCATGATGATGGGCGGGCATCGGGGTGTGCAGGGCGATCATCGCCAGGCTCATCAACGCAATCGTGCACCAGACGGAGGGAGTGCCACTGCGCCACAGGTGACCTGCGCAGTACAGGCAACCCACGATCATCGCCGCAAGCACCACGGCGGCCACCAGATTGGCGGTCATCCCGAGCATCACCACATGCAGCGTCGCCGAACAGGCAGCCAACAGTGCACAGGAGCGTCGCCCCAGAACGCTGCAGGCGTGCGTGACGGACATGCCTCCTATCGTCGCAGCAATCACACGTCGACGCCGCCAAAAAGCGGATGAGCTCCCGAAACGCCGGTGCGCATTCGCGTATCGCCGTAGCGTCTGCGCCATGACGAACTTCGTAGCCCGCCGCTGCCGGTCGCGACGGACGATGACCACCGTCCTTCTCGCGGTCGCGTTGACGGCCGCGTGTGCGACCAATACGACGTCGACCGACACGACGACTACCGGCGAGGCCGGCAACGGCGAACCGGCAGCGGGCCGGGTCGTGGTGATCACCACCGGAGGGACCATCGCGACGAGCACAGATGCCAACGGCGTGCGCCGCCCGACAGTCAGCGGCGCTGATCTGGCGGCCGGCCTCGATGTCCAGGTCGTGGACGTGATGAAGAAGGACAGCTCACAACTGACGCCGGCCGACTGGGATGTGATCGGCGCGGCCGCCAAGAAGGCGGTGGCCGATGGGGCGTCCGGCGTGGTCATCACCCACGGCACCGACACCATGGAAGACACCGCGATGTGGCTGGATGTCACCTACAACGGGCCGGCACCGATCGTGCTGACCGGTGCGCAGCGCAGCTCCGACGCCCCGGATGCCGACGGGCCGACAAACCTGCGGGACGCCCTGACCGTGGCGTCCAGTCCGGCCGCTCGCGACCAGGGCGTGATGATCATGTTCGCCGGCGACGTCTTTCAAGCGCTGGGCACCCACAAGGTGAACACCCAGGACCTTCACGCCTTCGGCGGCACCCCACCGATCGGCTCGGTCGCCGAGAACACTTTCAAGCTGGACCATCCCGCGCAGCGGCCTTTCGTCGGCGACGTGCCGGCGGCCGGAGCGCCGCGGGTCAATGTTGTCGCGGCCTATCCGGGCGATGGCGCGGGGCCCATCGATGCGGCGGTGGCCGCGGGAGCCCGCGGAATCATCGTGGAGGCATTGGGTTCCGGGAACGCCGGTGACGGCGTCGTGGACGCGGTACGCCGACACGCGCCCGCCGGTGTGGCATTCGGGATCTCCAGCCGGGTCCCGACAGGGGAAGTCATCGCCGAATACGGTCCCGGTGACGACATGGTCAAGGCCGGCGCCGTGATGGTTCGCCACCTTCGGCCGAGCCAGGCGCGGGTACTGATGATGGCTGCGCTGGCCGCCAAACAGCCGGTGGGCGACGTGATCAAGCGCTGGGGCTGATATCTGAGACCTACTCAGGGCCGAGGCCGAGCAGCTTGACGCTCTCGTCCCGCATGTCGACCTTGCGGATCTTGCCGGTCACCGTCATCGGGAACTCGTCCACCACAACCACATAGCGCGGAATCTTGTAATGCGCCAGCTTCCCGGTGGCGAAGGCCCGCAGCGACTCGGCGTCCAGCGGCGCCCGACCCGGCTTCATCCGGACCCAGGCGCAGATCTCCTCGCCGTACTTGGCATCGGGGACGCCGATCACCTGGGCGTCGTCGATGTCGGGATGGGTGTAGAGGAACTCCTCGATCTCCCGGGGGTAGACGTTCTCCCCGCCGCGGATCACCATGTCCTTGATCCTGCCGACCACCGTGCAGTAGCCGTCCTCACGCATCACCGCCAGATCGCCGGTGTGCATCCAGTCTTCGGTATCGATCGCCTCGGCAGTCTTGGCGTCCTGATCCCAATAGCCCAGCATCACCGAATACCCACGGGTGCAGAACTCCCCGGGTTGTCCGCGCTCGACCGTCTCACCGGTATCCGGGTCGACGATCTTGATCTCGAGGTGTGGATGGACCCGCCCGATGGTGGCGGTACGGCGCTCCAGATCGTCGTCGACCAGCGTCTGACACGACACCGGTGACGTCTCGGTCATGCCGTAACAGATCGCCACCTCCGCCATGTGCATGTCGGCCACCACCCGCTTCATCACCTCGACCGGGCAGACCGAGCCCGCCATGATGCCGGTCCGCAATGAGGACAGGTCGAACTGGGCGAAATCGGGATGCCCGAGCATCGCGATGAACATCGTCGGCACCCCGTACAGCGCGGTGCACCGCTGCGATTCGACCGTGGCCAGCGTGCTGCCGGGATCGAATCCCGGTGCGGGGATGACGATCGTCGCGCCGTGGGTCAACGCCCCGAGGTTGCCCATCACCATGCCGAAGCAGTGGTAGAACGGCACCGGGATACACACCCGGTCGCCGCGCTCGAAATTGATCAGCCCGCCGACGAAGAACCCGTTGTTCAGGATGTTGCGATGGCTGAGCGTCGCTCCCTTGGGGAATCCTGTTGTCCCCGAGGTGTACTGGATGTTGATCGGGTCGGTGTTGGTCAGCTCATCGGTCCGCGCCCGCAATTGGTCCTCGCCGACCTGCTCTGTGTGCAGCCGATCCCAGTCCAGGGTGCCGAGGAAGATGATGTCTTTCAGCGCCGGACAGTCCGCCCGCACCTCGGCCACCATCGTCACGTAGTCGGAGGACTTGAAGGCTGTCGCCGACACCAGGGTTCGGATACCGGATTGCTTGAGTACGTACGCCAGCTCGTGCGTGCGGTAGGCGGGGTTGATGTTGACCAGGATCGCGCCGATCTTCGCCGTCGCGAGCTGCAGCATCACCCATTCGGCACAGTTGGGCGCCCAGATACCGACACGGTCGCCCTTCAGCACACCCAAGGCCATGAGCCCGCGCGCCACCGAGTCGGCTTCGCCGTTCAGAGCGGCGTAGGTCCAGCGCCGCCCGGTGGCCACCTCGACCAGCGCCTCGGCGTCCGGATCGGCCGCCACCATGCGCTCGAAGTGCGCGCCGATCGTCTCTTCGAGCACCGGTACCTCGGCAGGGCCACGATCATAGGAACTCAGCGCCGTATTCATTCCACAAGATCCTCGTATCGGTATTCGGCGGAAATCGGTTGGCCCGCTTCATGAGCCGCTTCCTCACGTTTGCGCAACTCCACGCGGCGAATCTTGCCCGAGATCGTCTTCGGCAGGTCGAAGAACTCGACCCGGCGCACCTTGAGATAAGGCGCGAGATGGTCACGGGCATAGGCCATGACGTCTCTTGCCGTGTCCGCGTCGGCTTCCCAGCCATCGGCCAGCGCGATGTACGCCTTGGGCACCGACAACCGGGTGTCATCGGGTTGGGGCACCACCGCGGCCTCGACCACGGCCGGATGCTCGATCAGCACACTTTCCAACTCGAAAGGCGACACTTTGTAGTCACTGGACTTGAACACGTCGTCGGTGCGCCCGATGTAGGTGATGTAGCCATCCTCGTCACGCGCAGCGACGTCACCGGTGTGGTAAAAGCCGCCGGCCATCACGGCCTCATTGCGTTGCGGGTCACCGAGATAACCGGTCATCAGGTTCCGCGGGTGTGCCGCCAGGTCCAGGCAGATCTCCCCTTCCTCGGCAAGCGTCGAGGTGATCGGATCCACCAGCACCACCGGAACTCCCGGCATCGGACGGCCCATCGAACCGGGTTTCACCGGCTGGCCGGGGGTGTTACCGATCAGCAGCGAGGTCTCGGTCTGGCCGAACCCGTCGCGAATCGTCAGCCCCCAGGCCTTTTCCACCCGGGCGATCACATCGGGGTTCAACGGCTCACCGGCGCCCAGGATCTCTCGTAATCCTTCGGGCCGCGCCCCCAGGTCGGCCTGAATCAGCATGCGCCACACCGTGGGTGGGGCGCAGAAGGTGTTGACCTTCGCCCGCCGCAACTGGCCCAACAGTGCCGCGGCATCGAAACGCGCGTAGTTGTAGACGAAGATCGTCGCCTCGGCGATCCACGGCGCGAAGAAACAGCTCCAGGCGTGCTTGGCCCAGCCGGGCGAGCTGATCGCCAGGTGCACGTCGCCGGGCCTGACGCCGATCCAGGCCATGGTGGTCAGATGGCCGACCGGGTAGCTCACCTGGGAATGCTCGACCAGTTTCGGCCTGCTCGTGGTGCCCGAGGTGAAGTAGATGAGCATCGGGTCGTCGACCGTGGTGCACGCCTCGAACCGGCGCGGTGCCACGTCCTTCGCATCGGTGTAGCGATGCCAACCGGGCGAGGCCTGGCCGACCGCGATTCGCACATAGTCGCCCGGCACCCCGGCGAACTTCACCGCGTCGGCCGCGTTGGCGATGACGAACCGCGCGCCGCCGCGGGCGATGCGATCGGACAGATCCGCCGGGCCCAGCGCCCCGGTGGTCGGCATGATGACCGCGCCCAGCTTGGCGATGGCCAGCATGGCCTCCCACAACTCGACCTGATTGCCGAGCATCAACAGGACGCGGTCGCCCTTGCCCACGCCGAGCCCCTGCAGCCAGGCCGCGACCCGGTCGGACCGCTGCGCTATCTCGGCAAAGGTCACCTGCCGCTCGGAACCGTCCTCCTCGACGATCCACAGCGCGGTGCGGTCATTGCCCCTGGCGATGGCGTCGAACCAGTCGACTGCCCAATTGAAGGTGCCGCTGATCTGCGGCCAGGCGAACTCGTCGACGGCCCGCTCATAATCGGCGATGGCGGCAACCAGCTGGTCACGGGCACCGCGGTAGCGGTCCGTGTTGCTCGCGACGGCATTCATGACAGTTATGCTCTACGTCACACTTGCCGCCCGCTACCCCCGAAAGTGTGTACCCACGATGCGCCCCTGGTTGCTGCGCCCTCGCGACGCCGACGCGGTACGCGCCGAGCTGCGCCGGATGGCCACCGACACCGGGCTTCCGCTGACCTTCGGCGGGCAAGTACACGACGACACCCTGCTGTTGAGCGAGTTCTTCGGCACCCGCACCGGCGCCATGCGCGGGCTGGCGGTGTTGCCGCGCGCCGGGCTGGGCGGGGCCAGCGTGGTCTCTCGCCGTCCCATCTCGGTGACCGACTATCGACGCGCCTCGACCATCACCCACGACTACGACGAGCCGGTGCTGTCCGAGGGCATCCGCTCGATCCTGGCGGTGCCGGTGCTCGTCGACGGCACGACCCGGGCCGTGCTGTACGGAGCCCACCGCACCAGCGCGCCGATCGGCGATCGCACCGCCGCGGCGATGGTCGCCTCAGCGCAACGGTTGAGCGACGAGCTGCGGGTCCGCGACGAAGTGGACCGGCGCATGCGGATGCGCGAGACCGCGCTGACGAATTTCACCAGCCAGCCGGCCGACACCGAGCAGATCCGCGAAGTGCACGCCGACCTGCGCCGGCTGGCCGCCGACACCCCGGACCTGGCCGGGCCGTTACGGGAGCTCGCCGACCGGCTGGCGGTCGCGCTGCGCGGCGATCCCCCGGCCAGCGCCCCGCTGACCTCCCGCGAGGTCGACGTGCTGGCGCAGGTCGCCCTCGGGTGCACCAATGCCGAAGCAGCGCAGCGTCTCTCGCTCAAGCCGGAAACCGTGAAGAGCTATCTGCGTAGTGCAGCAGCCAAGCTCGGAGCCCGCAATCGCCATGAGGCGGTGTCCAAGGCCAGGCGGCTGCGACAGATCCCCTGACGAAGGGGCGGGACACTTGTGCTGAAGATTGAGGTCACCAGGTGGCCGCGATCTTCAGCACAACGGTCGGCTCGGTACTGGGAGGATGACCGTATGCCTCAGATCACTCCCTTCCGCATCGCCATTCCCGACGCCGACCTCGACGACCTCAAGGCCAGGCTGAACCGGACCCGCTGGCCCGAGCCCGAGTGCGTCGACGACTGGTCCCAGGGCATCCCGCTGGACTACACCAAGGAACTGGCCGACTACTGGGCCAAAGACTACGACTGGCGCGTCCGCGAGGCCGCCCTGAACCGGTTCGACCACTTCACCACCGAAATCGACGGCCTCGACATCCATTTCATCCACCAGCGCTCCGGCCGTGAGAACGCGTTCCCGCTGCTGATCACGCACGGCTGGCCCGGTTCCATCGTCGAATTCCACAAGGTGATCGAGCCGCTGACCGAGGCCGGATTCGACATCGTGTGCCCGTCACTTCCCGGCTACGGGTTCTCCGGCAAGCCGACCGCCACCGGCTGGGGCATCGAGAAGATCGCGCGAGCCTGGGACACGTTGATGACGCGGCTGGGATACGACCGCTACGGCGCCCAGGGCGGTGACTGGGGTGCGGCGGTGACGACGCAGATCGGGCGCAACGTCGGATCGTGCGTCGGTATCCACGTGAACATGCCGATCGCGCAGCCGCCCGCCGAGGGCATCGGCGAGATGACCGAGGACCTGCAGAAGGCGCTGGCCCGGATCGACTACTACCGCAAATGGGATTCGGGCTACATGAAGCAGCAGTCCACCCGGCCGCAGACCGTCGGCTACGGCCTGGTGGACTCCCCCGTCGGTCAGCTGGCCTGGATCGTGGAGAAGTTCTGGTCCTGGATGGACTGCGACGGAAATCCCGAGAATGTGGTGTCCAAAGACGAGATGCTCGACAACGTCATGCTCTACTGGCTCACCGCGTCGGCGGCCTCGTCGGCGCGCTTGTACTGGGAGAGCCACAACACCTTCGCCGGCGGCGAATACGTCAGCCTGCCCACCGGTATCGCGTCCTTCCCGCTGGAGATCCTGCGCGCCCCGCGCAGCTGGTGCGAGACCGGTTACAACGTCACCCACTTCACGACGATGCCGCGCGGCGGGCATTTCGCGGCCTTCGAACAGCCCGAGCTGTTCGTCGAGGACGTGAAGACTTTCTTCGACACCGTGCGCTGAGGATGCACTCCGCGCCGTTTTCTACTGCAGGGCTGCGAATTTCGAGTGGCAACCACCCCGCTGCAGAAAACGGCGCGGAGTAGCGACGAAAGTCAGGCCAGGGAATCGACCCAGGCCCGGTGCAACGCCGCGTAGGCACCGTCGGCGCGGCCGATGAGGTCACGCGGCGCGCCGTCCTCGATGATGCGGCCGTGCTCGAGCACCAGGACCCGGTCCGCGATCTGCACCGTGGACAACCGGTGCGCGATCACCAGCGCGGTGCGGTCGGCCAACACGGTTTCCAACGCGCGCTGCACCATTCGTTCGCTCGGAATGTCCAATGAGGACGTCGCCTCGTCCAGGATGAGCACCGCCGGATCAGCCAGAAACGCCCGGGCGAACGCCACCAACTGACGCTGGCCCGCCGACAGCCGGCCACCGCGCTTGGCGACATCGGTGTCATATCCGTCCGGCAATGCCTCGATGAACCGGTCCGCACCAACCGCCGTAGCAGCCTCCCGAACCTGGGCGTCGGTGGCCGAGGGCCGGCCGAACCGGATGTTGTCGGCCACCGTGCCGGAGAACATGAAGTTCTCCTGGGTCACCATCACCACGTGGCGGCGCAGCTCGGACTGCGCGAGCTCACGCAGATCCACCCCGTCCAAAGTCACAGATCCGGCCGTCGGGTCGTAGAACCGGGCGATCAGCTTGGCGATGGTGGTCTTGCCCGCACCGGTGGTGCCCACCAGCGCCAGCGTCTGACCGGCGGGCACCGCGAGCTCAAGCCCGGGCAACACTGGCCGGCCGGGTGTGTACTCGAACCGCACGTCGTTGAACGCGATGTCGCCCTTGGGGGCTGGCAGCGCAACCGGCACCTGCGGGTCGGCGATCGCGGGCCGCTGCGCCAACACTCCGGCCAGCTTCTCCAATGCCGAGGACGCCGACTGGAAGGTGTTGAAGAACTGCGAGATCTCCTGCATCGGCTCGAAGAACATCCGCAGATACAGCAGGAATGCGGCCAGCGTGCCGATGGTCATCTCGCCGTGCAGCACCCGGTAGCCGCCATAGAGCAACACCACCCCGGTGGTGAGGTTGCCGACCAGCTTGACCCCGGGCATGAAGACCGCCAGCAGCTTGAAGGTCTTCTCGTTGATCGCCCGGTACTCGTCGGCGACGTCGTCGAAGATCTCCTGATTGCGCGACTCACGCCGGTAGGCCTGCACCGCTTTGATGCCGGTCATGGTCTCGACGAACTGCACGATCACCAGTGCGGCGCTTTCGCGCACCAGGCGGTAGGTCTTGGCCGACTCGTTGCGGAACCACCACACCAGGGCGACCAGGATCGGGAACGCCGCCAGGCACATCAAGCCCAGCCGCCAATCGAGGGCCACCAGCAGGACCGCGGTGCCGAACAACGTCAGTACCGCGGTGATCAGGCTGTCGAAACCGGTTTCCAGCATGTCCTGGATAGCCTCGACGTCGTTGGTGGAGCGACTCACCACCCGGCCCGACGTGTAGCGATCGTGGAAGGCCACATCGAGGCGGCCGAAGTGCCGGAACACCCGGCGGCGCAACTCAAGCAGCACCCGTTGGCCGACCCGCCCGGAGCGGCGCAGGAAGAACATCCGACTGACCGCCTGCACGATCACCACCGCGCACAACGTCGCGACGATGAACATCAGCTCACGGGCCGGGCCGCCGTCGAGGATCGGGGGGATGCCGCGATCGATACCGCGCTGCACCAAGATCGGAACCGACAGCCGGGCCGCGTTTTCCACCACGACCACCAGCGCCAGCACCGCAACCGTCCATCGATACGGGCGCAGCAAGGACATCAGCAACGCCCGGGCCTCGCGGCGCCTTGGCACGCTCTCGTCGATAGGAAGCGCCGAGCGTTCGACACCGACGCCGTTGGCGTCGTCGTCCACAACCTGGCCGCGCCATTCAGTGGTCGTCATCGGCGGTGCACCTCCTCAGCCAGGCGCGGAGGCTCGCCCGCCTCATCGATGGCGGCGCGCTCGGCATGCCCGCGCTGCAACCGGCCCAACTCCTCGTCGTCCTCCCATTCGCAGCTGCGCTCGGAAGCGTCGTCGAGTTGGTCATCGGCAGCCAGCAGGTAACGGTATTGCGGTACCTGTGCCAGCAATTCCGAGTGACTCCCGATGTGGGTGATGGTCGCCCCAGAAGAACCAACCCTGTGAAGAAGCGCGACCTTGTCGGCCAGCAGCACGGTCGACGCGCGGTGGGCCACGATGATGCCCGTCACCCCGCGCAGCACCCGGCCCAGCGCCTCGGTCACGACGGCCTCGGTGTGCACATCCAGTGCCGAAAGGGTGTCGTCGAGCACCAGGATCTTGGGCGCGGCCAGGATGGCGCGGGCCAGCGAAAGGCGTTGGCGCTGACCGCCCGACAGGCTCATGCCCTGCTCGCCGATGCGGGTGTCCAGACCGAACGGCAGGTCGTAGACGAAGTGCGCAGCCGCGATTTCGACCGCCTGGCCCAACTCCTCGTCGGTCGCATCAGCACGGCCCAGCCGTAAGTTCTCGGCCACCGACATCGAGAACAGCGTCGGATCCTCGAATGCGGTGGCAACCGTCTGCCGCAGTGCAGGCAAGCTCAGCTCCCGGATATCGCGCCCGTCGATCAAGATCTGGCCTTCGGTCACGTCATACAACCGCGAGAACAGCGCTGCCAGTACCGATTTGCCTGATCCCGTCGCACCGACCAGGGCCAGCGTCTGTCCCGGCTCGACGACGGCATCCACGTGGCGCAGTGCCCAATTGTCCGGCTCGCCGGACGGCGCCATTCTGCCGCCGTCGGGGAACTGGAAACCCACGTCGCGCAGTTCCAGCCGGCCCCCACGGGGAAGCTCGGATACCGGGCCATCGGTGATTTCGGTCGGCGCATCGAAGATCTCGGCGATGCGGTTGGCCGCGGTGAACGACTCCTGCGTCATGGACAGCAGAAAGCCCAGCGACGCGATCGGCCACACCAGCGACAACATCATCGTGATGAAGGCGACCAGCGTGCCCATCGTGACGTGGCCGTGGCCTGCCGCGTACGCACCGAACCCCAGCACCACGATCAGCGTCAGGTTCGGGATGACCTCCAGAAGGGTCCAGAACTTCGCCGACACGCTCACCCTGGCGAACTGAGTGTCGTACAGCCGCGTGGCCTGTTCGTCGAATCGGTCGAAAACGTAATCCTCCCGGCCGAAGGCCTTGACCACCCGCAGCCCGAGCGCAGCCTCCTCGACATGGGTTGCGACGTGGCCGGTCTGGTCCTGCGCGAGCCGCGACAACCGGGTGTACTCCCGCTCGAAGTGCAACACGGTGGCGGCGATGGGCACGATCGATACCAGCACCACCACACCCAGCGGCCAGTACATCGCCAGCAGGATCGATGTCACCACGACGATCTGCAAGGTGTTGAGGATCAGGAACACCAAACCGAACGACAGGAACCGCCGGATGGTGGACAGATCGTTCATCACCCGCGACAGCAGCTGGCCGGACTGCCAGCGGCCGTGAAAGCTCATCGGCAGGATCTGCAGCCGGGCATAGAGATCCTTGCGGATATCGGCCTCGACGCCCATGGTTGCGCGGGCGACCATCCAGCGCCGGATGAACCACAGCACCGCCTCGGTGATGCCGACCGCGACCGCGGCCGAACCCAGTACCCACAGCCCGTGCGGATCCTGGTGGCGTACCGGACCGTCGATCACGGCCTTCGTCATCAGCGGAATCGCCACCGTCGCGGCCAGGCTGACCACTGCGACCACGACCATCACGATCCAGCGGGCCCGGTACGGCAACAGATAAGGCAACAGCCGCCACAGATCTGAACTGGTCCGGATCCGCTTCGTAGAGGGGGCGATCGCGGGTTGACTCACTGGATCAATCTTCCCATCAGGGGCAAACGATTAACCTCATGCCGCGGGGACCTCCTCGGAGAATTGTGTGTCATACAGCTCGGCGTAGCGACCGCCGCGGGCCAGCAGCTCGCGATGGGTGCCGCGTTCGACGATGCGCCCGTCCTCGACGACCAAGATGAGATCGGCGGCGCGGACCGTGGACAACCGGTGGGCGATGACGAGCGACGTCCGCCCGCCCAGCGCCTCGGCGAGGGCCTGCTGCACGGCGGCCTCCGAGGCCGAATCCAGCGACGCCGTCGCCTCATCGAGCACCACCACCCGTGATCGTCCCAACAGCAGGCGCGCGATGGTCAACCGCTGCCGCTGCCCTCCGGACAGACGGTATCCGCGCTCACCGACAACCGTGTCCAAGCCGTCGGGCATCGCGGCGACCACATCGTCGAGCCGGGCCCGGCGCAGCGCCTCCCAGAGCTGGCCTTCTTCCGGAGCCGCCCCGACGGCGACATCGGATCGAGCGTCGGGTGCTCCGAATACCAGGTTCGACCGGATCGACTCGTGGAACAGGTGCCCGTCCTGCGTCACCATGCCCACGGTGTCCTTGAGCGACGCGAACGTCACGTCACGCACGTCGGCCCCGTTGAGCTTGATCGACCCGGAGTCGACGTCATAGAGCCGGGCCAGCAGCGAGGCGATGGTCGACTTGCCCGCCCCCGACGACCCGACCAGTGCCACCATCTGCCCGGGCTCGGCCGTGAACGAAATGCCGTGCAGTACCTCGTCACCACCGCGGTCGTCCAGCGTCGCCACTTCCTCCAGCGAGGCCAGCGACACCTTGTCCGCAGACGGGTACGAGAAGCGGACGTTGTCAAACTCGACAGCGACGGCACCATCCGGCACCTCGACAGCATCGGGCTCCTCGGTGATCAACGGCACCAGATCGAGCACCTCGAAGACCCGCTCGAAGGACACCAACGCGCTGGCGATCTCCACCCGCGCGTTGGCCAGGGCGGTCAACGGCGCATACAGCCTGGTCAGCAGTAGCGCCAACGACACCACTGCGCCGGCCTGCAACTGTCCGCCGATCGCGAATAGCCCGCCGAGCCCATACACCAGGGCCAGGGCCAGCGCCGACATCAGCGTCAGCGAGTTCATGAACGTCGACTGCAGCATGGCCGTGCGCACCCCGATGTCGCGCACCCGGTCGGCACGCACCGCGAACTCACGCGACTCGTTTTCCGGGCTGCCGAACAGCTTGACCAGCGTGGCTCCCGGAGCTGAGAACCGTTCGGTCATTTGAGTGTTCATCGTGGCGTTGTGGCCGGCTGCCTCGCGTGACATCCCGGCCATCCGGGCCCCGATGCGACGTGCCGGCAGCACGAACAACGGCAGCAGGGCCAACGACAGCAGGGTGATCTGCCACGAGATGCTGAGCATCACGATCAGCGTCAGGGTCAGGGTCACCACGTTGGCGACGATGCCCGAGAGCGTGTCGGAAAAGGCCCGTTGCGCGCCGATCACGTCGTTGCCCAGCCGGCTGACCAAGGCGCCGGTCCTGGTGCGGGTAAAGAAAGCCACCGGCATGCGCTGCACGTGGTCGAACACCGCGGTGCGCAGGTCCAGGATCAAACCTTCGCCGATGTTCGACGACAACCACCTGGTCAGCAAGGCCACCGCGGCTTCAGCGACCGCAATCACCGCGATGGTGCCGGCCAGCAGAACCACCGTCGACGACGGCCCACCCTGGGTGATCGCGTCGACCACCCGGCCGGCCAGCACCGGCGTCGTCACCGTGAGCAGCGCACTGACCACGCTGATCGCGACGAACCCACCGAGAGTGCGGTGGTGGCGCGCGGAGAACCGCCAGATCCGCGACAACAGCCGCCGATCGGCCAATGTGCGCAGGTCGCCGTCGCGCGCATGCGCCTGCCGATACAGCGACTGCCTGGCCACCGTTTCCATACTCATGAGCATCACCGTAAAACCTGAACAATTATTGAGGTCAAAGACTTCCCTGGGTGCCTACGCGATTCGCCGTAGTTCATCGGGCAAGATGGCGGTTATGGATAGCGCAACCGGTGGCATGGCCTCGCCCCGGGTCCTCGTCGTAGACGACGACCCTGACGTGCTCGCCTCCCTGGAACGCGGGCTGCGGCTGTCCGGGTTCACCGTCTCGACGGCCGTGGACGGAGCCGAGGCGCTGCGCAGCGCCACCGAGACCCGCCCGGACGCGATCGTCCTCGACATCAACATGCCCGTACTCGACGGCGTGAGCGTGGTGACCGCGCTGCGCGCAATGGACAACGACGTACCGGTCTGTGTGCTCTCGGCCCGCAGCAGCGTCGACGACCGCGTGGCCGGCCTGGAAGCCGGCGCCGACGACTACCTGGTCAAACCATTCGTGCTGCAAGAGTTGGTGGCCCGGGTCAAGGCCCTGCTGCGCCGGCGCGGCGCCTCGGCCACCTTCTCCTCCGAGACCATCCAGGTCGGCCCGCTGGAGGTCGACATCCCCGGCCGCCGCGCCCGGGTCAACGGCGTGGACGTGGACCTGACCAAACGCGAGTTCGACCTGCTCGCCGTGTTGGCCGAGCACAAGACCGCCGTGCTGTCCCGGGCACAGTTGCTGGAACTGGTCTGGGGCTACGACTTCGCCGCCGACACCAACGTGGTGGACGTGTTCATCGGCTACCTGCGCCGCAAACTCGAAGCCGGCGGCGCGCCGCGACTACTGCACACCGTCCGCGGCGTCGGATTCGTCCTCAGGACGCAGTGATGAGCGCTCGCGCGAAGAATCAACGGCCGTAGCCGACATGAGACCGCTGACCCGGATCTTCCGCCGCACACCCTCGCTGCGGACCCGGGTCGCGTTCGCCACCGCCATCGGCGCAGCGATCGTCGTCGTCATCGTCGGCACCATCGTCTGGGTCGGCATCACCAACGACCGCAAGGAACGCCTGGACCGCCGCCTCGACGAGGCGGCGGGATTCGCGATTCCGTTCCTGCCGCGCGGTCTCGGCGAGATCCCCCGCTCGCCCAGCGACCAGGACGCGGTGATCACCGTCCGGCAGGCCGGGGACGTGTCGTCGAACTCGAACGTGGTCCTGCCCGAACTGCCCGACGGCTACGCCGACACCTACATCGACGGTGTGCGCTGGCGCGTACGCACCGTGCAGATCCCCGCGCCCGGACCGATGTGGGTGGCCGTCGGTGCGACGTACGACGCCACCATCGCCGACACCAACAACCTGCATCGCCGGGTGATCATCATCTGCGTGTTCGCCGTCGGTGCGGCCACCGTGCTGGGCTGGGTGCTGGCCGCATTCGCGGTTCGCCCACTCAAACGGCTGGCCGAGCAGACCCGCGAGATCGAGGCGAGCGACGAGGCTCCCGACGTCGAAGTGCGCGGTGCCAGTGAGGCCGTCGAGATCGCCGACGCCGTCAACGGCATGCTGCAACGCATCTGGTCCGAACAGGGCCGCACCAAGGCCGCGCTGGCCTCGGCCCGTGACTTCGCCTCGGTGTCCGCCCACGAACTACGCACCCCGCTCACCGCGATGCGGACCAACCTGGAAGTGCTGTCCACCCTCGACATGCCCGACGATCAACGCAAGGAAGTCGTCGGCGACGTCATCCGCACCCAGTCACGGATCGAAGCCACCCTCGGCGCGCTGGAACGCCTCGCCCAGGGTGAGCTGTCCACCACAGACGACCACGTCACCGTCGACATCACCGAACTGCTCGACCGCGCCGCCCACGACGCCATGCGCGTCTACCCCGACCTCGAGGTGTCGCTGGCGCCGTCACCGACCGTGATCATCATCGGCCTGCCGACCGGGCTGCGCCTGGCCGTCGACAACGCGATCGCCAACGCCGTCAAGCACGGCGGCGCCACGCGAGTGCAGTTGTCAGCGGTGAGCTCGCGCCAGGGCGTGGAGATCGCCGTCGACGACGACGGGGTGGGCGTGCCCGAGGAAGAACGCGCAATGGTGTTCGACCGCTTCTCCCGTGGGTCGACAGCGTCGCGATCGGGCTCCGGGCTCGGCTTGGCGTTGGTGGCTCAGCAGGCCGAATTACACGGCGGAACAGCGACTCTGGAATCGAGCCCGCTGGGCGGGGCACGCCTGCTGCTGCGCCTGCCCGGCCCGCACTAGCCTGAGCACGGTACGAAATCGCCCGCCTCCGTTGGCAGAGGCGGGCGATCCGTGTGGCTTCCTACTTCTTCTCGCGCTGAGACTTGCCGCTGTCCCAACGGTTGAACCCGGCTTTCTCGGCGGATTCGACGTCGGCGAACCAGATCTCGGCGATCGTCACCGAGTAGGACGGGCTCTCCGGCGAGTGATAGAGCATCGAATCCTCGTTGCCCTTGATCAGATACCCGCTCGGCGTGCCCGCACCCGAGACCCGGACCGAGCCGGCACCGTACGGTGTCTCCTCGACGACCTCGACGTCCTCACCGGCTGCATCGTCGGCGGCCTCATGAGCACCACCGCCGGAAGCGAACTTGGCTGCCCCCGCCGCCCCCGCCGCGCCGGCGGCGGCCGCACCCGCCGCTGCGGCACCGGGACTGGCGGCCTTCGGCAGCTGAGTGGTGGGCTCATCACCCGTACCGGCCTTGGGCAGCTTGGTCGTAGCGTCATCGCCCACAGCCGTTGCGCCTGCGGCAGTCCCACCGGCCGCCGCGGCCTTGGCGCCGGCGCCGGTCGTGGTGTCCGGGCGGCGCCCCAGGGCACCGTAGACCGGCACTTCCCGCTTGACCCTGCGCAAGGTCAGCGCCAGCGTCAACACCAGCCCGAGCACGAAAGCCAGGGCCATCAACCACCAGTTCACATCACTCATCGTCCTGCTCCAATCTCACGTGAGCCGGGCAGTTCGGCGAACGCCTGTTCTTCACTGGTGGGCTTGACGGTCACCACGGTGATCAGCCAGGCAACCAGTGACCCCACCACGAACGCGAGCAGATACCACAACCATTGGATTACGAAGTCCATGTCGATTCTCCCTAGTTGACCGTGATCTCGACGCGGCGGTTCTGCGCCTTGCCTTCGGGGGTGTCGTTGCTGGCGATCGGATTCGCCGAGCCGGCACCGGACGACGTCACATGGTCGGCCGGCAACCCCTGCGAAACCAGATAATCTGCAACGGCTTTGGCGCGGTTGCCGCTGAGCGGAACGTTGATCGCGTCATTGCCCGAACTGTCGGTGTAACCGGTGACGGTCACCCGCGCGCCCTCACACGACTTGATCTTGTCGGCGACCTGCGTCAACAACTGCTGCGATGCCGGCGCCACCGCGAACCCGTCGGTGCTGAAGTTGATCGGAGTACGCAGCAGCGCACTCACATCGTCCTGCAGCGCCGCGCAGGGTCCGGGGGTACCGCCGGGCGCACCCGGTGCACCGGCCTCAGGCGCCGGAGGTGCGGGGGCCGGAGGTGCGGCCGCAACCTGAATGTTGTTGACGACCTTGATGTTCGGCCACGCCTCTTTGGCGGCCGCCTCGACCGCGTCGCGCACCTCCGCCGACGGCGCGGTACCGGTGAGCGTCAACCTGTCCCCGTCGATGCTGAAATTGAAGTCCGGAATACCCTCGGCCGCAGCGTCGAAAACCTTGCCCAGTGCCGACACGTCGGGGGTGTTCACACCCGGACGCAGATTGAGATTGTCGACCAGATTGACGTCCGCGCCGAACTTTCCGCGCAACCAGTCCAGCAGTGAGGCCTTGGCCGCCGCGTCCGGAAGATCACCGGTGAGATTGAAGTCATTGCCGTTACGGGAGATCGACAACGGTGCGAACGACAGATTCGGCAAATTCACGTTGGGTGCGTTGACGTCCGGGGTATTCACGCCCGGAGCGGTCAAAGTCGCCGTGGGATTCACATCGGGAAGCGTCAGATCGGTGTCCTTGTCCGAGCGGTCGAGCCCGCCCCATCCGATCAGCCCCAGCAACAACGGAACTGCCGCCAGCGCCAACAACCAGCCCACACCCGGTGGTCGTCGATATAGCTTGGAGGCTGTTTGCCAGCCGGTGATTGTCCGAGATTCGTCCGAACTCGACATTTTTGGGCACTCCCTGAAGTCGACGAACAGTTATCTACAGCAGCGAAACAGGTTGACGGTAGCAGTAAATGGAAATCAACGGTTAGGTTCGGCCAATACTTTCCGAACCTACGGAAACGTCAACGGACGCCGAGTAGATCGATAACGAAGATCAACGTCTTTCCCGAAAGTCGATGTCCTGAACCCGCAGGCCCATAGGCCTGGGCAGGCGGAATGACGAGCTGGCGACGACCGCCGACTCGCATGCCGGGAATTCCGTCCTGCCAGCCCTGGATTAGGCCACGCAATGGAAATTCAATGGACTCTCCGCGATTCCATGAGCTGTCGAACTCCTCACCGGAGTCGTATTCGACACCCACGTAGTGCACCTCGACAGTGGCGCCGGGCACAGCCTCTGGGCCGTCACCGACCACGAGGTCTGTGATGACCAATTCAGTAGGGGCAGGGCCATCGGGAAACTCGATGTCAGGTTTTGTACTCACCTGATCAACGGTAGTCCGGCAGACTGGTTGTGTGGCCAAAGATCAGGACATCCTCGCCGAAGTTCACCGGCTCGTTGCCGAAGAGCAGGAGCTCCGGACCAAACTGCAGCGGCGGGAAATCGACGAAACCGAAGAACAGCAACGTTTGCGATCACTGGAAGTCGCCCTCGACCAGTGCTGGGACCTGTTGCGGCAGCGCCGCGCGCTGCGCGAGACAGGTCAGGACCCCGGCCTGGCCCAGACACGCGGGGCCGACGAAGTCGAAGACTACCGAGGCTGACCGGCCGGGCGTGACGTGACGGAAAAAGCGTTGGACGCCGTCGTCATCGGTGGCGGGCACAACGGTTTGGTGGCCGCTGCCTACCTGGCCCGGGCCGGACGTCGAGTTCAGGTGCTCGAACGCCTCGACCACGTCGGCGGCGCAGCGGTTTCGGCGCATGCCTTCGACGGCATCGATGCCCGGTTGTCGCGATACTCGTACCTGGTCAGCCTGCTGCCCTCACGCGTCATCACCGATCTGGGCGCCCGCATCCGGCTGTCGCGCCGGCGAATCTCGTCCTACACCCCGGATCCGGCGACCGGGGGCGCCACCGGCCTACTGATCGGGCCGCAGCCGACATTCGACGCGATCGGCGCCGGCACCGACGCGCACGGGTTCAGCGACTTCTACCGACGGTGCCAACTGATCACGTCGCGCATCTGGCCGACGTTGCTGCACCCGCTGTGCCACCGGAGCGAGATCCGCCGAAACGTGCTCAACGGACACGACGCCGAGACCGCCGCGGCCTGGGAGGCGCTGATCGAACGTCCTATCGGCGAGGCGATCACCGCTGCGGTGTCGAACGATCTGGTACGCGGCGTGATGGCCACCGACGCCCTGATCGGCACGTTCGCCGCTCTGGATGACCCCAGCCTGATCCAGAACGTGTGCTTTCTCTACCACCTGATCGGCGGCGGTACCGGCGACTGGGACGTCCCCGTCGGCGGAATGGGCGCGGTGAGCGGAGCACTGGCCGCCGCCGCGACCGGCTTCGGCGCCGAGATCATCACCGGGGCAGATGTTTACGCGGTCACCCCGGACGGCGAGGTCCGCTACCGGCACGGCGGATCGGCGCGGCAGGTCTGCGCCGAACGTGTGCTGGCCAACGTCACCCCGGCCGTACTCGCCGACCTGCTCGGTGAACCGGCGCCCGAGAGCGCGCCCGGCGCGCAGGTGAAGGTCAACCTGATGCTGCGCCGGCTCCCCCGCCTCCGAGACCAGCAGGTCACGCCCGAGCAGGCATTCGGCGGTACGTTCCACATCAACGAGACGTTCAGCCAGCTGGAGAGGGCCTACGGCGCCGCAACCGCCGGGCGTGTTCCGGACCCGCTGCCGTGCGAGATCTATTGTCATTCCCTGACCGACCCCAGCATCCTGTCCGAGGATCTGCGCGCCTCGGGGGCACAGACGCTGACCGTCTTCGGGTTGCACACTCCGCACTCACTGTCGGCCGGCGATCCAGACCGGACTCGCGACCGGTTGACCTCGGCGGTGTTGACTTCGCTGAATTCGGTTCTGGCCGAACCGATCCAAGATGTCCTCATGGAGGATGGCGCAGGCCGGCTGTGCATCGAGACCAAGACCACCGCCGATCTCGAGCAAGCGCTGGGGATGACCGCAGGCAACATCTTCCACGGCGCGCTGCGCTGGCCGTTCGCCGAGGACGACGCTCCGCTGGTGACGCCGGCCCAGCGCTGGGGTGTGGCCACCGCCCACGACCGGATCCTGTTGTGCGGCTCGGGATCGGTACGCGGCGGAGCGGTCTCCGGTGTCGGCGGACACAATGCCGCGATGGCGGTGCTCGAAGGCTAGCGAACCCGCGACAGAATGGCGCGCAACGCTTCCAAGTCCTCGGCGTCGAGTGAGGCGAGCGCCTGCGGCGCCGGATCTTCGACCTCGTCGATGCGGGCCAGCAGCGCGCGGCCGTCATCGGTGAGCGAGACCAGCTTGCTGCGCCGGTTGGCGGGGTCGACCTCACGCACCACCAGCCCCCGCTCCTCAAGGTCGTTGACGGCGACCGTGGCGGCGGGGGCGTCAACTGTCGCCGCGTAGGCCAGCTGCTTGACTGTCAGCGGCTCACGCGCAAGCCGTTTTAATACGCGGATTCGGCTGAAGGGCAGTCCTGTTCGCTCGATCACGGCCCGCCTCCAGCGGTCGCGGTGGTCGAACACCAACGTCGTCAAAGCAGCCCACACCTCATCTGCCAACCGGGTCGGCCCGTCACCGGACACGGGTCACCTCCGGGACATGGTGCTCACCGATCAGTGGCGCCAGGCTCTGGGCAGAACGCAATGCCCGCGGTGTGGTGGAGACGACGCCGAGCGCGAAGATCACCAAGCCCAGTGCGGCACAGACAAACCAGAGTGGACGGGCCGCCAAGGCGAAATCCACACCGGTGCCGGCGAGCGCGGCACCTGCCACCGAACCACACAGTGCCACACCGACACTCACACCGACCTGACGACTTGTCGACGCGACCGCCGAGGCCGCACCGGCACGATCGAGCGGCATACCACTGACGGCCGTGGTGGTGATCGGTGCATTGACCATCGAGAAGCCGATGCCGAACACCGCGAATATCACCAGCAGCTGCCACACCGGGGTATCGCCGCTCAACCGGGTCAGCAGCACCGTGGCCACGGTGATCGTCGCCCCCGACACCAACAGCGACGGACGGCTGCCGTACCGCCCGACCAGTCGGCCCGAGAGCGGCGAGAAGATCAGCGCGCCCGCGGCGACCGGCAGGTAGATCAGGCCGGTGTGCATCGCCGAGTAACCACGTTGCGTCTGCAGGTACAGCGACATCATGAACAGGAACGCCCCGTAGGCGGCAAAGGCACAGACCGCGATCACGGTGGCCGAGGCGAACGGCACGCTGCGGAAGAAGCGCAGATCGATGAACGGGTCCGTGCGGCGCGATTCGTACCGCAGGAAGGCCACCAGCGCCACCAGAGCGACGGCGGCGACAGCCAGGGTGCGCGTATCCGCCCAGCCGAATCCTGGTCCCTCGATGAGCACGAACACCACGCCGAACAGGAACGCCACGCCCAGCACCTGGCCGATCGGGTCGAGATCCCGCATCGTCGACGACTTGGATTCGGGCACGAAAATCGCGGTGAGCACAACGGCCAGGGCGCAGATCGGCAGGTTGATCCAGAACACCGCGCGCCAATCGACGTACTCGATCAGTGCCCCGCCCACGATCGGGCCCAGTGCCATCGAGATACCGACCACGCCGCCCCAGACACCGATCGCGCGGGCCCGCTCAACCCGGCCGGTGAACACCTGGGTGATGATCGACATGGCCACCGGATTGAGCATCGAACCGCCGATGGCCTGCAGAAATCGCGCGGCGATGAGGGTTTCGACGTTGGGCGCCAGGCTGCACAGCAGGGATGCCACCGCGAAGATCGTCAGGCCGAGCTGGAATGTCCGTCTGCGGCCGAACCGGTCGCCGGTGGCGCCGGCCAGCAACAGCAGCGAGGCCAGCACCAGCGTGTAGACATCGACGATCCACTGCAGCTGCGACGGTGACGCGGCCAGATCGTCACGGATGCTCGGGATCGCGACGTTGACGATGGTGGCGTCCATCGACACGATCAGCAGGCTCAGACAGCACGAGACGAGGATGATCGCCTTGCGCCGTGCAGTGAGCGAGCCGACAGTTGTATTCACACAACTATTGTGAAACTACAACTATCGATGAGGCAAGTCGACGCCAGGGCGCCGGTGCCGCTGCGCTGGCGAGGATTGCCGAGCGGAGGGAAGCTCAGCGCTTGTTGATGTCGACGTACCCGCGCTCGGTGTAGCCGGTGTAGATCTGGCGGGGACGGCCGATCTTGTTCGGCTCCGAATGCATCTCCCGCCAGTGCGCGATCCATCCCGGCAACCGGCCCAGTGCGAACAGCACGGTAAACATGCGGGTCGGGAAGCCCATCGCCCGGTAGATCACGCCGGTGTAGTAGTCGACGTTCGGGTACAGCTTGCGCTCGACGAAGAAGTCGTCGGTCAACGCGATCTCTTCGAGCTGCTTGGCGATGTCGAGCAGCTCGTCGTCGCCACCCAGCTTGCCCAGGATCTTGTCGGCCTGCTCCTTGACGATGCGCGCCCGCGGGTCGTAGTTCTTGTACACCCGGTGACCGAAGCCCATCAGCTTCACGCCGTCTTCGCGGTTCTTGACCTTCTTGACGAAGGTCTGCACGTCGTCGTCGCCGGTGCGGATCTTCTCCAGCATCTCCAGCACGGCCTGGTTGGCGCCACCGTGCAGCGGGCCCCACAGCGCGTTGATACCGCCGGAGATCGACGTGAACAGGTTGGCCTGCGACGAGCCCACCAGTCGCACCGTCGAGGTCGAACAGTTCTGCTCGTGATCGGCGTGCAGGATCAACAGCATGTCCAGCGCGCGGACGATCTCGGGATCCACCTCGTACGGCTCGGCCGGGAAACCGAACGTCATCCGCAGGAAGTTCTCCACCAGCGTCAACGAGTTGTCCGGGTACAGGAACGGCTGCCCCTCGGACTTCTTGTAGGCATATGCCGCGATCGTCGGCAGCTTGGCCAGCAAACGAATCGTCGACAGCTCGACCTGCTTGTTGTCCAGCGGATCCAACGAATCCTGGTAGTAGGCGCTCAACGCGTTGACCGCACTCGACAGCACCGGCATCGGATGCGCGTTGCGCGGGAAGCCGTCGAAGAACCGCTTGAGATCCTCGTGCAGCAGGGTGTGCCGCTGAATCTGAGTGGTGAACGTCTCCAACTGCTCGGCCGTCGGCAGCTCACCATAGATCAGCAGGTAGCTGACCTCGATGAACGTGGAGTTCTCGGCCAGCTGCTCGATCGGGATGCCCCGGTACCGCAGGATGCCGGCATCACCGTCGATATAGGTGATCGCCGACTTGGTGGAAGCGGTGTTGACGAAGCCACCATCGAACGTGGTGTAGCCGGTCTTGGCCAGCAACGGACCAAGTGCGATGCCGTCACTGCCCTCGGTCGCATGGACGATATCGAGATCAATCTCGCCACCGGGGTACTTGAGAGTGGCAAGCTCCTGCCCACTCGACGGGTTTTCGGCCACGGGAATCCCTTCATCGCGTCCTGGGAACCGACAACTGCTCTACAAAAGGTAGTCGCAATCGATCAACGCTGCCCGCGGGGGGTTACCAACGGGTCAGGAAAGCTGGCTGAGCGCCGATTCGGGCGCCTCCTGAACGCCCGCCGCGACGGCCCGGAAATCGGCGTACGTCGCCTCGATCCGGGCGACGACATCGTCGACGGTCAGGGAGTCCCACCCTGCCTGAGATCCCAGGTCAGCGATGGCGGTCATGAGGATCGAACCCCACACCACGGCCGTCAGCTTGAGCCGGCGGTCGTCGCCGGACACCCCCATCCGCTCTGCCAGCGCCACGTTGACCGCGTCCGCCCGGAACTCCGAAGCGGACTGCATCAGCGCCGGAGACGACGTGACGATGCGCGCCGAAGCCAACAGCCGATCCGACGTGAGCTGAGTGGGTGGCGCAGTCTTGGTGTTGAGGAACGCCTCCACGTGCGCCCGGTAGAGCGCCTCCATATGGGGGATCTCGGCCGGTTGCGCGGCGAGCGCGATCGCGACGATCTCGATCACCTCATCGACGAACGCCAACACGACGGCATCCTTGGTCGCGAAGTAGCGGCTGAACGTGCGCGGGGACACATCGGCCACCGCGGCGATCTGTTCAACCGTGGTTTGCTCGAAACCCTGGCGGTCACACAAATCGATGGCAGCCTCGATCAATGTCGCCCGGGTACGTTGCTTCTTACGCTCACGCAAGCCCATCGCCGCCTGCCGCACAACGTCAACCACGAAACGGATGCTAGCGGCCAAAGGACTGCTTTTCGGTCCATTTCGGCAACTATCTGACGCTGGACGCCATTCGCCGATGGTCAGACTTTGTCTGGCTCGGACTGATCCTGCCGCGCACCCGTGCTCGCTCCGCTCACTTCCACCCGGTACCGCACGAACGCAGGCACCGCCAGTGCCGCGATCACCACTCCCACGACCACCATGGCGCCGCCGCCGGCCGCGGCGACCGTCGTCCCCGCCGCTGCTGCCGCCGCCCCGTGCAATGTGTCGGCCAGCCTCGGCCCCCCGGCAACCACGACCGTGAACACGCCCTGCAGCCGGCCCCGCAGCTCATCGGAGGCCGCCTGTTGCAGGATCGTCGACCGGAATGCGGCCGACACCATATCGGCGGCACCACCAATCGCCAGGAACGCCAACGCAATCCACAACAACAGCCCGGCCCGCCCGTGCGCCGACCCACCCGCGATACCGAACCCGACCATGGCCAGGCCCCACACCACGATCGCGAGCACCACGGTCAGCCCCTGCCTGCGGATCCTCGGCAGCCAGCCCGAGAACACACCGCCGGCCACCGCGCCGGCCGACATCGCCGCGGCCAGCAACGCCATCGTGGTGCCGCCCTCGACCGGTCCGCCGAAACTCTCGTGCGCCATCTGCGGGAACAGCGCGCGCGGCATCCCGAAGATCATGGCCACCAGATCGACGACGAACGACATCAACACCACCCGGTTGCCGGCCAGATAGCGGAAGCCGTCCAGCACCGCAGTCAGGCCCCAACGCGAGGCACCCTGCTCCGTACCCGCCGGGGGCATCGGCGCCAGCCGGAAAGTCGCCCAGATCGGTGCCAGACAGGTCACGGCATCGATCAGATACAGCGTGGACAGGTCCACCCAGTTCAACAGGAGCCCGGCCATCAGCGGCCCGACGATCGCGCCGAACTGCATGACCGTCATGTTCAGCGAGTTCGCTGCGGGCAGCTGCTCGGCCGGCAGCATCCGCGGAATCGCCGCCGAACGCGTCGGGCTGTTCACCGCGTAGAACGCCTGCTGCACGCCCAGCAGGCACAGCACCACCCACACGTTGTTCATGGCCAGCGCGGCCTGCAGCCACAACAGCACCGAGGCCCCGGCCAACCCGATCGAGGCGATGATCAGCAGCAGCCTGCGGTCCATCGCGTCGGCCCAGGCACCGCCCCACAGCCCGAAGACCACCAGGGGCACCAGTGCGAACAGACCGGACAACCCCACGTACGCCGAGTTCTCGGTCAGCACGTACAGCTGCACCGGCACCGCGAAGATGGTCAGATTGGCGCCGATGACCGTCGGGATTCCGGCCAACCACAGCCGCCGGAAATCCGGTGTGCGCAGCGGGGTGGTGTCGGCGAAATACCTACGCACTAGGGCTGCAGGCGTTCCACTCGATCCCCGATCACGCGAATTCGGTTGTGCACCCGGTCCTCCCGCCCCTGCCAGAACTCGACACTCTCCGGGGCGACGCGATAACCGCCCCAGTTCGGCGGCACCGGAACGGCTTGGAGGCCGGCGAACCGCTCCGTCACCTCGGCAAGCCGGCCCAGCAGCTCCTGACGCGACGAGATGGGAGCGGACTGCTGCGACGCCCAGGCACCGAGCTGTGAACCTCGCGGGCGTTTGGACCAGTACGCCTCGGTGTCCTCACGGCTCACCATGGTCACCGGACCGCGCACGTGCACCTGGCGGCCCAGGCCGTACCACGGGAACGTCGCCGACGCGTAGGGATTCACAGCCAGCTGGGTTCCCTTGGCGGAGTCATAGTTCGTGTAGAACGTGATGCCGGTCTCGTCCATGCTCTTGCACAACACCGTTCGGGTGACCGGTCTTCCCTCGTCGTCGGTGGTGGCCACCACCATGGCATTGGGCTCGGCCACCCCGGCGCGGTACGCATCGGTCAGCCACGCGCGCAGCAGCGTCAGCCACCCGGTCGCCGGGTCCTCGCCGAGCCAATCGACATCCAGATCGCCGCAGCCGTCCTTCTCGACGTAGTCCACCCGCATGCCGGCCAAGTCATGCTCGTGGTGGTCAGGAGTCTGTCCGGGAGGTCTTGCCACCGCGATAACGCTACGCCTGAGCTTGGTGCAAGAATCTGGACATGCCCGCTGTACCGGATGGCTTCGTTGCCGGCCTCGAAGGCGTCGTCGCCTTCACCACCGAGATCGCTGAACCCGACAAGGACGGTGGTGCACTGCGCTACCGGGGTGTGGACATCGAAGACCTCGTGGCCCACCGCGTCACGTTCGGAGACGTGTGGGGGCTGCTGGTCGACGGCAGCTTCGGCACGGGACTACCCCCGGCCGAGCCGTTCCCGCTGCCCATCCACAGTGGCGACGTGCGCGTCGACGTCCAGGCCGGGCTGGCCATGCTGGCACCGATCTGGGGTTACGCACCGCTGTTGGACATCGACGACGACACCGCTCGCGACCAGCTGGCCCGGGCCTCGGTGATGGCGCTGTCCTACGTCGCACAGTCAGCCCGCGGCATCTACCAGCCCGCCGTGCCCCAGCGCACGATCGACGAATGCGACACCGTCACAGCGCGTTTCATGACCCGCTGGCAGGGAGACCCCGACCCGAAGCACGTCGAGGCAATCGACGCCTACTGGGTGACCGCGGCCGAACACGGGATGAACGCCTCCACGTTCACCGCCCGGGTGATCGCCTCCACCGGCGCCGACGTCGCGGCATCGCTGTCGGGCGCGGTGGGCGCGATGAGCGGTCCCCTGCACGGCGGCGCCCCGGCCCGGGTGCTGCCGATGATCGAAGAAGTCGAAAAGACCGGGGACGCCCGCGCGGTGGTCAAGGGCATCATGGATCGCGGCGACAAGCTGATGGGCTTCGGGCACCGCGTGTACCGCGCCGAGGATCCTCGGGCGCGGGTGCTGCGGGCCACCGCCAAACGCCTCGCGGCACCCCGCTACGAGGTGGCCGCAGCCCTGGAACAGGCTGCGCTGTCCGAGCTGCGTGAGCGCCGCCCCGACCGGGCCATCGAGACCAACGTCGAGTTCTGGGCCGCGGTGATCCTGGACTTCGCCCAGGTGCCTGCCTCGATGATGCCGGCGATGTTCACCTGCGGACGGACCGCGGGCTGGTGCGCGCACATCCTGGAACAGAAGCGGCTGGGCAAACTCGTGCGCCCGGCCGCCGTCTATGTCGGCCCCGAACCGCGCAGCGTGGAGTCGGTTGCCGGATGGGACAAGATCGCCACCTCGTAACCCGCGGTCACGACATATTCGCTTCTGCGGCAGATGTTTTCGGCGGATTTCCGTACCGGTACCGCGGTTGCCGACGAGATCAGGGGCCGCTCCGTCACGCGGCGTCGTCTCGGCGTCAGTGCACATGTCAGACCCGGGTGGTTGCATGGGACGTGTCTGGCGATGAGATCCGCCCGCCGCGCGGGTCTGCATTGAGTCCACTCACCAACCCAGGAGAAGATCATGGCGATCGAAGTAACACCCGCAGTCTTGCCGCATCTGGTTGTCGACGACGCCGCCGCAGCAATCGACTTCTACGTCAAGGCATTCGGCGCCACCGAGCTGGGCCGGGTGCCCGGGCCCGAAGGCAAGCTGGTCCACGCGGCGCTCACCATCAACGGGTCCACGGTCATGCTCAACGACGACTTTCCCGAGTACAACGACGGCAAGCCGTCCACACCCAAGGCCCTGGGCGGCACCCCGGTGACAATCCACCTCACCGTGACCGATGTCGAGGCCAAGTTCGCCCAGGCGGTCGACGCCGGCGCAGAGGTCGTCATGCCGCTGGAAGACCAGTTCTGGGGCGACCGCTACGGCATGGTGCGCGATCCTTTCGGCCACCAGTGGTCACTGGGGCAGCCGGTCCGCGAGGTCAGTCCCGAGGAGATCGCCCAGGCCATGCAGTCGGGGCAGTAACCCGCCCGCCACGCGTTCATACTGGTCTCCTCGCGATATGCCACGAAGGAGACCGATGAGCACTCAGCCCGCCGACACCACGCCGGCTGCCCGCGCGCTGAACTGGCGAGTCGTCGACATCGTCGTCGCCAGCGTCCTCGCAACGGCAGCCGGGCTGGTGTTCGTGGTGTGGAACATCGCCTCCAACCCGATCAGCGCACCGCTGACAGCAGCGCTTCCGGGCCTGCAGGCGCTGCTGGCCGGAGGCTGGTTGTTCGCCGGGGTGCTCACCGCGCTCGTGATCCGCAAGCCGGGAGCTGCCCTGTACGGCGAGCTCGTCGCCGCCACGGTGTCGGCACTGGTCGGCAACCAGTGGGGCGTGCTCACCCTTGAATCGGGACTGGTGCAGGGCATCGGCGCGGAACTGGTCTTCGCGGCGTTCCTGTACCGCCGTTGGGGGCTGCCCGTCGCACTGCTCGCCGGGGCTGTCGCCGGATTGGCGCTGGCCATCAACGACCTCATCCTGTGGTATCCCGGCTCGGCGAACGCCTTCGCCGCGATCTACACCGTCTCGGCCATCGTCTCCGGCGCCCTCGTCGCCGGACTGCTCTCGTGGTTCGCGGTCAGAGGTCTGGCGAAGACCGGAGCGCTGGGCCGGTTCGCGTCGGGCCGGATCGGCCCCGCCGCTCGATGAGCTCACCGCACGGCTCCGGTGCCACCGTCACGGCGCACAGTTGGGGTTGGAGCCACGCCGGACGCACCGCCTGGGCCGTGCGCGACCTCGAGCTCGCGCTCGAACCCGGCGAACGTGTGCTGTTGCTCGGACCGTCCGGAGCGGGGAAATCGACTCTGCTGCACGGCATCGCCGGGCTGCTCGGCGGGGCCGACGAAGGGCGGCAGGCCGGTAGCCTCTTGGTCGACGGTCGGCCGCCGAGCGAACAACGCCACCGGATCGGAATGGTGTTGCAGGATCCCGACTCCCAGGTGATCCTGTCCCGGGTCGGTGACGACGTCGCCTTCGGCATGGAGAACTTCGGCGTTCAACGCGAGCAGATCTGGCCCCGCGTGCACACCGCGCTGGACGCGGTCGGGCTGAATCTCGGCTTCTCCCAATCCACTTCAACGCTGTCCGGCGGACAGAAACAGCGCCTCGCCCTGGCCGGGGTGATCGCCATGAACCCCGGCCTGATCCTGCTCGACGAACCGACGGCCAACCTCGACCCCGCGGGTGTCATCGAGGTACGGGACGCCGTCGCGGAATGCGCAGCCCGCACCGGCGCGACACTGATCGTCATCGAGCACCGCACCGAGATGTGGCTGCCGGTGATCGACCGGGTGATCGTGCTCGGCACCGACGGCGAGGTGATCGCCGACGGCACCCCGGAACAGACCATCCGGCGCAACCACCACTACCTGGTTCGATCCGGTGTCTGGGTACCCGACACCCCGCTGCCCGAGATCGACCGCCACCGGTTTCCTGCATCCGAATCATTACTGCAGGCAGCGGGTCTGGCGTTGGCCCACCCCGGTGATCCGCCCATGCACGTCGACCTGGACTTCGAGATCTCGACCGGGCAGATCACGGTGATCACCGGCCCGAACGGCGCAGGCAAGTCGACGCTGGCGCTGACCATCGGCGGGCTCTTGCCGGTGCCGGCCGGCCGGCTCGAGGCGCACGCCGGCTTCGCACCGTCCCCCTCGCGCCGCCAACCCATCAAGTGGAGGTCCAAGGAACTGCTCACCCGGATCGGCAGCGTGTTCCAAGACCCCGAGCACCAGTTCCTCACCGGCACGGTGCGCGATGAACTCACGTTGGGCCCCAAAGCGATCAAGCTGGGCCACACCGAAACCACCGCGCGCACCGACGAACTCCTGGAGCGCCTGCGCCTCGGCCACCTCGCCGAGGTGAACCCCTACACGTTGTCCGGCGGAGAGAAGCGCCGCCTGTCGGTCGCCACGATGCTGGCCACCGCACCCAAGGTGATCATCCTCGACGAACCCACCTTCGGGCAGGACCGGCGCACCTGGGAAGAACTGACCCGCCTACTGGCCGAGATCGCCGATGCCGGAACGGCCGTCGTCGCGGCCACCCACGATCTCGACTTCGCCACCCTACTCGCCGACGCCCGGATCGAGCTGCCGGAGTGGGACCCCACCGCGGGGACGACGCTGTGATCATCAACCCCGTCGCCCGACTGCTCACCGCCCTGATCATCGCGGGGGCCCTGGTGTTTTCGGTGGACTGGCTTTCGGCGCTGACCGCGCTGATCGGTGAGCTCGTGCTGTTCGCCGTCATCGGCGTCAAGCTGCGCGCGGCGCTGACCCGTGCCGCCGTGGTCCTCATCGCAGCCGCGCTCACCGCCGTCACCATCCTGCTCTACGGGCAGACCAGCGGCACGGTGTACTGGCACTTCTTCCTCGTCACGATCAGCGACGGGTCCATCACGCTCGCCCTGGCCACGTTTCTCCGCGTCCTGGCGATCGCCCTGCCCTCGGTCATCCTGTTCATCGACGTCGAATCGACCGAGTTGGCAGACGGTTTAGGGCAGGTGCTGCATCTGCCTGCCCGATTCGTTGTCGGTGCGCTGGCCGGCCTGCGAATGGTGGGCCTGCTCGGACAGGACTGGCGGTACCTCGGTTACGCGCGCCGAGCCCGCGGCGTGGCCGACCACGCCAGGGTGCAGCGGATCGCGGGACAGGCGTTCGCCCTGCTGGTGTTCGCCGTGCGCCGCGGATCGAAGCTGGCCACCGCGATGGAAGCCCGCGGGTTCGGCGCCTACCCGGACCGGACGTGGGCCCGCCCATCTCCCTTCGGAGCACGCGAGTTCGCTTTGATCGCTGCGGGATTCGTCATCGCCGCCGCCGCGATCACGGTGTCGGTGGTGTGCGGGACATGGAACTTCATTGGCTCTCGATGACATCCTGCGCCGCCTCGACGCGGCCGCGACAACGGTACTGATCGACGGCCGTTCCGGGTCCGGCAAGTCGACGCTGGCCGCCGAGCTGCACGACATCTGGGCCGGCAGTGTCGTCGTTCGGCTCGACGACATCTACCCGGGCTGGGACGGACTGCTCTGGGCCGCAGACCATTTGCAGCGATCACTGCTCGAGCCGCGGGCGGCCGGGCACACCGGACGTTGGCGGCAATGGGACTGGACTACGGCTGCACCCAGCGGCTGGCACCGGGTCGAGTCGGGGCAACGCTTGATCGTCGAGGGCATCGGCGCGCTCACCCCGGCTGCCCGGGCGTGTGCGGACCTGGGTATCTGGGTCGACGCCGACGATGCCGAGCGCAAGCGTCGGGCATTGGAACGCGACGGAGACACCTACCGGCCGCACTGGGACCGGTGGGCAGCCCAGGAGGACGAGTTCATCGCCAGGTTTCAGCCGAGGGCGTGTGCCGACCTGATCGCTGTACCGGCCGCGGACGGATTCGAGTTCACCGCGCCCGGCCGGCGGCGCTAGCGCAGTCCTGCCAGAACCCGTTGCCGCATCGTCGGTTTCGGGGCCGTCGCGGCGGCCGCGATCATCTCGTCGACCGAGGTGAACTTGTCACGCGGCCGATCCTCGCCACCGCGGGCGATCTCGGCGGCATCGATCGCCTGCCACCCGGCCGCGTCGACCATGGCGGGCTGGCGCGTCCGCACCAGCCTCTCCAACGCGGACTGCTTGTGCACCGGATCGGTCAGCACGCCGGCGTTGAAATCGTCGACCAACTGACGCACCGTCTGCGCCGCACACGACTTGTTGGTGCCGATGAAGCCGGTGGGACCGCGCTTGATCCAGCCGGCCACGTAGGCGCCTGCCGCGTCACGAACACGTCCGGCGTCGTTGGGCACCACGGCGGCATCGTCGTCGAACGGAAGGTCGGCAATGGCCTTGCCGCGGTAGCCGATCGAGGTCAGTACCAGCCCTGCGTCGAGCGTGCGCACATCATCGGTTCCGGTCACACCGAATTCGATTCCGGTCACCCGGTCCTCGCCGAGCACGCGCTGCGGGGTGAGCCGGTAGGCCAGCCGGATCCTCGGCTTGGTCAACGGCGCGGACGCATGACCCAGCTTGGCCAGAATCTCCAGCTTGTTGCGGGTCAGCGGGTCGGTGGTGCGAGCCAGATCTGCCACCACCAACTGATGGTCGGCCTCATCGAGCACGACGTCGCAGCTGGCGGTCAAGCCGATCAGTTCCGGCAAGGTGAAAGCCGACTCCGCGGGGCCGCGGCGGGCCGCGATCACCACCTCGGAGACCTTCGAAGTGCGCAGGGCCGCCAGAGCATGGTCGGAAATGTCGGTGCGGGCCAACGTATCCGGATCGGTGGTGAGGATCCGGGCCACGTCGAAGGCGACGTTGCCGTTGCCCACGATGACCACCCGCTCATGACTCAGATCCACGGGCAGGTCGGTGAACTCGGGATGCCCGTTGATCCAGGCCACCATCTCGGTGGCCGTTCCGGTACCCGGCAGGTCCATGCCGTCGATGGCAAGCCGGCGATCGTTGGGTGCACCCACCGCGTACAGCACGGCGTGATGGTGTTCCAACAGGTCGGCGTGTGACAGGTGCTTGCCCACCTCGACGTTGAGGAAGAACTTGAACCCGGCATGTTTGGCGATCACGTCGAACAGCCGGGTCACCCGCTTGGTGCTCTGGTGGTCCGGAGCGACACCCGCCCGCACCAGCCCGTAGGGCGTCGGCAGCTTCTCGAAGACATTGACCCGCACGCCCCGCTGCGTCAGCAGCTCGTCGGCCGCGTACATGGCGGCCGGACCGGAGCCCACGATCGCCACGGTCAGCGGCGTGCCCCCACGAGCATCCACCTTCGGCGCCGCGATCACCGGCGCCAGCTTGGACGTCGGCGGCAACTTACCTTCGCGCTTCGGGTAGAAGGCGGCGTTGAGCTCGATGAACGGCAGCTGCTTGTCGGTCAGCCGGGTATCGGCCGCGATCGCGCCGACCGGGCACCCGCTCACGCACGCGCCACAGTCCACGCAGGCATCGGGATCGATGTAGAGCATCTCTGCCGTCGCGAAGCCCGGCTCATCCGGCGACGGATGAATGCAGTTCACCGGACACGCGTAGACGCAGGACCCGTCGCTACAACACGACTGGGTGATCACATGGGGCATAACAAACCTTCGAACCCTCCGGGACGAGCTTTAGGCGACTGAGACCAGGTGCTCGCGCTGTGGCTCGCTACGGTAGCGGCTCGGCGCCCCGTCGATCTTGCAGATCCGCCACATGAGCTTGGCGATCGGGTTCATCAGGCCGGTGTCGTGGCAGAGCATCCGGACATCGCCGAACATATCCCGCAGCATCTTGCGAGACTCGGGCGAACGGAAGAACAGCTCCTTGCGCACCGAGCGCGGGATGTCGAATTCCTTCCAGAACGCGCGCGGCGGCACGATGATCGCCGAGCACAGGATGCGCATGGTCAGCGGCACGAACAGCGACAGGATCCAGCGCTGCCGGCGGCGCAGGTTCGGCACCCGCTTGTGCAGGTACTGGTGCGCGAACGAGATGTGGCGGGCCTCCTCGGCGACGTGGATCGCCATCACCCGTTCCATGATCGGGTGCAGGGCCTTGCCCTCACGCAGCACGTTCTTCTGCGTGTGATCGATGGGTTCCTCGCCGGCGAGAACACCGAAGAAGAACGGGATCGGCAGCGGGCCGGCGGCCAGCGGGATCAGCGGCTGCAGCCACTTGAGCAGCCGCGGCATGCCCGGCACGTCCATGCCGATCCGGTTCACCATCTCCTGGAACATCAGGGTGTGGTTGCACTCCTCGACGGATTCGTGCAGGCAGTACCGGTACTCCGGCGAGCCGTTGGGCACCCAGAACGAGTACTCCATCAGGCCGCGGATCAGGATGTTCTCGAAGTGCAGGCCGACCTTGGCGACATTGGCCTGACGCCACATGCCGATCTCGATCTGCCGCTCAACGGGCTGCGCCTGGTACCAGCGGTGGCCACCCATCGGGTCGGTCGCCGGCAGGATCCAGCGCGGATCGTTCGGGATCACCGCGAACTCCGGCGAATCCCAGTCGATGTCCTTGTACGGGTTGAAGTTGCGCCGCACCGAGCCCTCGGACAGCGTAGAGAGCATGTCGACGTACTGGGTGTCGTCGCTGACGTCCATGTTCTTGCGCCAACGCCTGACCATCTTGGTCCGAGCCATGTTGCAGACCTCTCTCTAATCGTCTGAGGTTTACATCTACCCACTTGTTGTACAACGGTACCGCAGGTATCGAGTAGATGTCCATGCCTGATTCGACGAGTTTGCCGACATGCGGCATGGGGTGGCCAACCCGAAGGTAAAAGACCAGGTAGTTGTGGCGTCCACAGGCCGGGCTGTGGTGACCGACACACTGCAAAAGATTGCCATTGAGGCCTTTGCGGGCCACACCACCGCCGATCGGCACCGGATCGCCGCCGAAAACCGAGCGGCCCCAGCCACCACCGACCGCCCGGCCACGCCCGAATTTTGACGCGGTAACCGCCGACTTTAGGCTGGTCCCATGGCTGAACTGATCATCCCTGCCGACCTTCTGCCCCGCGACGGCCGTTTCGGATGTGGCCCCTCCAAGGTCCGCCCCGAGCAACTGACCGCGCTGGCCGCCGCCGGGGACCTGTTCGGCACCTCCCATCGGCAGGCACCGATCAAGAACCTGGTGGGCCGCGTCCGCGACGGTCTGCGTGAGCTGTTCTCGGTTCCCGACGGCTACGAGGTGATCCTCGGCAACGGCGGCTCGACCGCGTTCTGGGATGCCGCGGCCTTCGGCCTGATCGACAAGCGTTCGCTGCACCTGACCTACGGCGAGTTCAGCTCCAAGTTCGCCTCGTGCGTGGCGAAGAATCCGTTCATCGGCGACCCGATCATCGTCAAGACCGACCCGGGCACCGCACCTCAGCCGCAGTCCGACCCGTCCGTCGACGCCGTCGCGTGGGCCCACAACGAGACCTCGACCGGCGTCTCGGTGCCGGTGCAGCGGCCCGATGGCGATGCGCTCGTGCTGATCGACGCCACCTCGGCCGCCGGCGGCCTGCCCGTCAACATCACCGATGCCGACGCGTATTACTTTGCGCCGCAGAAGAACTTCGCCGGCGACGGCGGCCTGTGGCTGGCCATCCTCAGCCCCGCGGCCCTGGCCCGCATCGAGTCGATCGCCGCAACGGACCGCTGGGTGCCCGACTTCCTGTCGTTGCCGATCGCGGTGGAGAACAGCCTCAAGAACCAGACCTACAACACCCCGGCCATCGCGACGCTGATCCTGCTGGCCGAGCAGCTCGACTGGCTCAACGGCAACGGCGGCCTGGACTGGGCCGTCAAGCGCACGGCAGATTCGTCCGAGCGGCTCTACTCGTGGGCCGAGGGCACGTCGTTCGCCACCCCGTTCGTCACCGATCCCGCACTGCGCTCGCACGTGGTCGGCACCATCGACTTCGACGATTCGGTGGACGCCGCCGCGGTCGCCAAGGTGCTGCGGGCCAACGGCATCGTCGACACCGAGCCCTACCGCAAACTGGGCCGTAACCAGCTGCGAATCGGCATGTTCCCGGCCGTGGACCCCGATGACGTGAGCGCGCTGACCAGCTGCGTCGACTGGGTCGTCGGAAAGCTCTGAGTCCGTCGCACTCCCGCCAGCGTGTCAGCCCGGTCACGGGCTGATAACGCAGTAGGGTTCGCGCAGGAGGTTTGGTCGGTATGCGAGAACTCAGAGTCGTTGGTTTGAACGTAGACGGCAGACGCATCATCTGTGAATCCGACGACACCGCCAAGGACATGTTCAGCTTGCGTGTCGATGACCGGCTGCGTGCCGCCATGCGCGGTGACAAGGTCGCCTCGAATCAGACCGATATCGATGCAGAGGTGCAGAACGTGCTGCGACCCAAGGAGATTCAGGCAAGGATTCGCGCCGGGGCATCGGTGGAGCAGTTGGCCGAAGCAGCCGGGGTGCCTGTCGAACGGGTCGAGCGGTTCGCTCATCCGGTCTTGCTGGAACGCGCCCGGGCAGCCGAGCTGGCCACCGCGGCACATCCGGTACTGGCCGACGGACCTGCAGTACTGACGCTGCTGGAGACCGTCACCACTGCCTTGGTGGGTCGCGGACTCGACCCGGACTCCACTGCCTGGGACGCCTGGCGCAACGAGGACAGCCGCTGGACCGTGCAGCTGGCCTGGAAGGCCGGACGGTCCGACAACGTTGCGCATTTCCGGTACTCCCCCGGAGCACACGGTGGCACCGTCACCGCGTCAGACGATGCCGCCCGCCAGTTGATCAACCCCGATTTCGGTCGGCCGTTGCGCCCCGTCGCGGCGGTACCGCACCTGTTCGACCATCACGAAACACCCGAAGTTCAGGAGACCCCGGCCGCGGCCGTGCCCGACGAGTTCAGCCGGCCGGCCGAACCGGAGCCCGCCCCTGCCCCGCAGGCACCCAAGCGCAGCCGCAGGGCGCGGCCGGCGGTTCCCGCGTGGGAGGACGTGCTGCTGGGCGTGCGGTCGTCCGGCACTCAGCCCTGATCGTCCTCGAGGAGCCGGTGCTGAAGTTTGCGGCCATCAGGTAGCCGCACTCTTCAGCGTTGACAGCCCTCCACGTCAGGCCGCCAGCTCAACGCCGGTGAACTCGCAGCCCGGACCGCAGGCGTGGCCACTCACCCTGATCCCGTGGCGCCGCATCACCTGGGCGATCTTCGCGGCGGTCCGGCACGGTCGGTCGAAAACCTGACGGTAGGACAGTCGGACGGTGAAGCGGCCGTCGACCGCGGCATCGAGATCACGCTCGACATCCTCGTTTCGCGCCGAAGCCGTGTTGTGGAACAAGAGTCCATCGAGTTCGACCACGAGCCGTTGGTCGTACTCAGCGTCGCGGTAGCTCACCCCCACCGATGAGGTCGACCGCTTCTGACGAGCGGCCCGTGGCCACCCGTGCGCCCGTTCCACGCGATTGAGGTATCCGTGCTCCAGAACCGAGCAGGTGCCCTCGGCAATGTCGACCATCACCGCCCGCAGCCAGCGTCTTCTGCGAACCCGCCGACGAGCGTCGAGGGCTCGTAGTAGATGTCGTGCGGTGGTTCGCCGCGATTGGCAGGCGTTGGCCAGCACCGCGATGGCATCGAACTCGGATTTGGCCTGGCATGCGACGTCAAGGGCGGCTTCCTCGAAACGCAGCCGTGGCGGACCGACGTGCCAGAGCACGCGTTCCTGCAGGTGGGCCTGATGGTGGATGCGCACTCCGTGGGGTTCGGCGAGCACGCCCCGGTCGCGGGAGACTGCGATATGGATCACCGCACCCTCGTCGGCCAACGCCGATTCCAGGCACAGCGCCGCTGGAGCCGCGTAAAGCACTGCGGCCCAGGCCCGTTGCAGCCACGTCAACGGTCCGGTGTGATCGACGTACACGCCGTCGTGGACCCGCGCCCACTCATTACGCCGGAGCAACCGTCGAATGTCGTGCTGCTGCATCCCCGCATCCAGGGCTTGCCGACGCGAAACAACTCCCGACTGCTGCCCAAGCACGTCCCCGATGTCCACGCCGTCGATGCTCGTCGACCGGCGACTCCCCGACCAGACCCGTTCCGCGTACTTGTGGATAACTACGTGCGCTGAAGATCGCGGCTACCTGGTGACCGCAATCCTCAGCACTGACAAGCCGGCAGTGTGGTGCACCGACCACCAACGTGAGCAGGGTCTGAAGACCGAACTGGTGGCCTGAGCGGTCAGCCCTGGGTCAGCCCGATCGCCAGCAGCGCCAACCAGCCACCCGCCACCCCGACGCCCGAACCCAGGACGAACCAGCGCCACACCGGCCGGTGCCGCCAACCCCACACCGTGGGGGCCAGACCTCCGACGGCCACCATGTTCAGCCCGATCGCCAGAAGCGGGTGAACACGCAGCAACCCGACCCCGAGCACCACGATCGCCGCACCGAGCACCACGGCCACGAACGCGGCCACCGTCAGGCCGGTACCCCACGGCGTGGAATCGTCGGTCACGGAGTCAATCTAACGCGACATCAGCTTCCGAGCCTGGCGCGTTCGTAGAACGCGAGCGCCGCCGCGGTGGCGACGTTGAGCGAATCGGTGCCACGCGACATCGGAATGCGCACCCGCACATCGCTGGCCCGCATCGTGTGCTCGGTCAGACCGGGACCTTCCGCGCCGACCAGGACCGCCACCCGGTCCCCTTCGAGCTGCGACATCGCCTCCGACAATGTCGCGGCAGCCGGATCGGGCGTCATCGCCATGACCCGAAACCCTTTGTCGCGCAACAATGTCAAATCTCCGGGCCAGGACGCAGCCCGGGCGAACGGCACCAGCAGGGCGTGCCCCATCGACACCCGCACCGCGCGCCGGTAGAGCGGATCGGCGCAGCCCGCGCCGAACACGACCGCATCGACTGCGAGCCCGGCGGCATTACGGAAGATCGACCCCAGATTCTCGTGGTCGTTGACTCCTTCGAGCACCGCCACGGTGCGTGCACCGGAAATCACCTCGGCCACCGACAACTCGGGTGCCCGGGAGGCCGACGCCAGCACGCCACGGTTGAGGTGGAAGCCGACCGCGGCGGCCATCACCTCAGCACTCGTCCGGTAGAAGGGCACATCCACACCGTCGAGATCAGCCGCGAGCTCGGTCAGGCGCCGATCGGTGCCCAGCAGGGCGCGCGGGACGAACCGGGAGGCCAGCAAACGCTGTACGACCAGCACCCCCTCGGCGATCACCAGCCCCTTGCCGCTGGGCAGATCGGGCCGGCGGTCCACGCTGTTGAGATCACGGAAGTCGTCCAACCGGGAATCGGCCGGGTCCTCGATATCGATTACCTGCAGCAGACTCACGCGCCTTCGAGAACCATTGCCGACATCAGATCGGTCGCTGTGACCAGAGTCTGACGTTCAGCAGGGTCCAACCGCGACAGCTGCGCCATCAGCCACTCCTGGCTGGCCTTGCGCTCGGCCTCGACCAGGGTCACGCCGGCCGGTGACGCCGACACCACGACCTGGCGCCCGTCGACCGGATGGGCGGATCGCGCCACGAGGCCCTGATCGGCCAGTGAAGCGATCACCCGGGTCATCGACGGAGGGCGCACCCGCTCACGCACCGCCAAGGCACCCGGCGTCATCGCGCCCTCCTTGGCCAAGGTGGCCAGCGCCGAGAACTGGGTCAGCGAAACCGGGGATTCCGCACGCCGCGTACGTAATTGACGCGCAAGACGGACTACCGCCAGAGCCAGATCATTCGCCAGGAGCGTCTCCGGATCCTTCACATCGGAAATAGTACTGAGGCAGACGCAGTAAAGGGCTAAAACCAGGACCAATGAATCCCCCTGCCATCGGATACGTTGGTCACCGATGACCGACGACACCGACGACGCGCAGGAGCCCCAGCCACCGGCCCTACCGCGTGCACTGCTGGAGCCGTGGCCGGTGATCGTGGTGATCGCCGCCGGCTGGTTGATCGCCACCGTCGTGGCGTTCACCGTCAGCGGTCTGCAACACTGGCGGCCGTTCACGCTCGCCGGGCTGGCGATCGGTGTTCTCGGCACGACCATCTTTCTGATCCAGCGCCGTGCCGTGCGTCGCGGATCCCGCGGCGCACAAAGCGGATTGACCTGAGGAGACACCATGGCCGCACCACTTCTGCAAGCCACCATCGACATCGAGGCACCGGTCGACAAAGTGTGGGGGCTGGTCTCGGACTTGAGCCGGATGCCGCAGTGGAGCCCGCAGTGCCGGTACATGCGGCCCCTCGGCCCGCTGCGGCCGGGAACCCGCACCTTCAACCTCAACCGGCGCAAGTTCATGTTCTGGCCCACCACCTCACGCATCACCGAGGTCGTCGACAACAAGAAGCTCGCATTTCTGGTGGAGGGCAACAACACCATCTGGAGCTACGAACTGGAGCCGACTGCCACCGGCACCCGGGTGACCGAATCCCGCCACGCCGAGAACGGCACCACGGCCGTGTCCAACGCTCTGGTCGGCGCGTTGTTCGGCGGAGTCCCCAGCTTCGAGGATGAGCTGGTCGACGGGATGAATGCGTCACTGGCGCGGATCAAGGCCGCCGCCGAGAACTGAGCCCTATTCGGCGGTGTCGAGGACACCGTCGTCGTACGGCTCGTACATCGGTGACCCGGTGCCGGGCGGTTGCGGGGTGTCCGAATGGGCCCCGCAGCCGTATTCGGCCTCCACCACATGCCCGTCAGCAGACAGATCGTTGGCACACACGCCGAACATCACGCCCAGCGCACCGCCGAGCGGCAGATAGAACCCGCAGTCGCGGCAGACCCGGCGCGTCGAGCGGGCCATCGCCGAACCCGGCCCGTGATCACCGTCGTGCCACCGCTGCGCCGCCTGCGCCCGGCCCCACGCACTGAGCACCTGGCGCCGGCCGAGGCCGAGCTCGAGCGGAGCGTCGTCGATCAGCGGATCCCCGGTGGCCACGTATCCGGGAACCAAACGGGGATCGTTCGGTGGCGGAGCCAGTAGGTCGCCGGGCCCCAGATCGCCGGGACGGACCCGGTCATGCCACGGCACCCACTGCGGAGCCAGCAGCGCCGTCGGGCCCGGAATCAGCACCAACTCGCTGATCGTCGCGTGATCGGCGCCCGGATAGGCCGCCACCACGACAGCCCACTGCCACCCGCGGTAACCAGGCAGGTCAGCCAGGAATCGGTGCGTGGCCGAGGCGGCATCTTCGATGCTCACACCGAGGTACTCACCGACGGCGCCCTCGCCGCTGAACTCGATCAGCGCCGCTCGAGCCTGCTCGGCGGCACCCGAGAGCAACGCCTCCTGTTCCGGCGACGGTGCCGCCGGGCCGGTTTCCCGGTCGGATTCGTAGGCCTGCTCGGCTGGTTCGGTCACGCTTTCCATCGCCTCCATAGTGCCTGATCGGGGCGACCGCGGGCCACACCGGTCGCCTGTCGGCCACCTGCACGCCGGATAAGAGAGAATCGAGGGGTGACCTACTACCCGCCGCGGCCCCCAGCCGATCACGGTGCGGAACATCCCGGAATGGCGAACTACCCCAGCGATGAGACGCCGCGCCGGCCACGCAGGCAATCAGTGCCCAGCTCCAACCGCTGGCTGCCGCCACTCGATGAGCAACACACCGCCGCGCATTCCGCGCCCGACGACACACCGCCGCGCCGGGGTGTCGGGTCAGCGGCCGGCGAGAGGGTCACAGTCACCCGGGCAGCAGCGGCGCGCAGTCGCGAAATGGGTTCGCGCATGTACGGTTTCGTACACCGTGCGGCAACCGCCGACGGCGCCGACAAGTCGGGGCTGACGGCACTGACCTGGCCGGTCGTGGCGAACTTCGCCGTCGACGCGGCCATGGCCGTGGCCCTGGCCAACACGCTGTTCTTCGCCGCGGCCAGCGGCGAGTCCAAGGGCAAGGTGGCGCTGTACCTGCTGATCACCATCGCACCGTTCGCGGTGATCGCCCCACTGATCGGGCCCGCACTCGACCGCCTGCAGCACGGCCGCCGAGTGGCGCTGGCCGCGTCCTTCGCGTTGCGCACCGTGCTGATCGTGGTGCTGATCGCCAATTACGACGGCGCCACCGGAAGCTATCCGTCCTGGGTGCTCTATCCATGCGCGCTCGGAATGATGGTGCTGTCCAAATCCTTCTCCGTGCTGCGCAGCGCGGTCACCCCGCGCGTGTTGCCCCCGTCGATCGACCTGGTCCGGGTGAACTCCCGGTTGACCACCTTCGGACTACTCGGTGGCACCGTCGTGGGCGGCGCCATCGCCGCCGGCGCCGAGTACCTGTTCAACATGGCGCAACTGCCCGGGGCGCTGTACATGGTGGTCGCGGTCAGCGTCGCCGGCGCCGTGCTGTCCATGCGGATCCCGAAATGGGTCGAGGTGACCGAGGGTGAGGTGCCCACCACGCTCAGCTACCACGGTCAATCGGCGGGCCGGGCCGACGAGCTGCGTCGGCACCCCGACAAACCCAAGGCCGAACGTCAGCCGTTGGGCCGCAACACCATCACCGCGTTGTGGGGCAACTGCACCATCAAGGTGATGGTCGGGTTCCTGTTCCTCTACCCCGCATTCGTCGCCAAGTCCCACGATGCCAGCGGTTGGGAACAGCTGCTGATCCTCGGGCTGATCGGCGCCGCGGCCGGCATCGGAAACTTCGGCGGCAACATCACCGCGGCCCGGCTCAAACTCGGCCACCCCGCCCAGCTGGTGGTACGGGCCGCCGGGGCGGTCACCGTCGTCGCCCTGGCCACCGCACTGACCGGAAATCTTCTGGTGGCTGCCGGGGCTACGCTCGTCACCTCGGCCGCCAGCGCCATCGCCAAGGCCTCGCTGGACGCGTCCCTGCAGGACGATCTGCCCGAAGCCTCACGGGCCTCGGCGTTCGGCCGGTCCGAATCGGTGCTGCAGCTGGCCTGGGTGGCCGGCGGCGCCACCGGGGTGCTGATCTACACAGACCTCACAGTCGGGTTCACTACGATCACGGCCGTGCTGATATTGGGCCTGGCGCAGACGATCGTGAGCTACCGCGGCGAATCACTGATTCCCGGCCTGGGCGGCAACCGCCCGGTCCATGCCGCACGAGAAGGCGGCAGCCGTCGCTCCGCCGCCCCGACGACAGCACAGTGGGAGTCCCGATGAAGCGTGCTCTGGCGGTCCTGGCGGCCGTGGTCGTGCTGGCGATCGCCGGCACCGCGGTCGGGGTCTGGCGCCTGCACAGTTCACACGGCGACCGGCTGCCGCAGATCAGTGCGTACTCGCACGGGCACTCGGTGCGAGTCGAACCGTTCCAGTACTGCGAGGTGCTCAACCTCGATGACTGCCAGGAACCGCGCGACACGGGTGAGCTGCGGGTCACCGAGGACAGCCCGGTGCAGCTCTCCGTGCCCAGCGCGGTCGCCCGGGCGCCGTGGCGCCTGCTGCGGGTCTACGAGAATCCGATCGACACAACCGTCACGTACTACGCACCCAAGACCACGCTGGCCGTCACCATCCCCACGGTCGACCCCAACCGGGGCCGGCTGACCGGGCTGGCGGTCCAGCTGCTGACCCTGGTCCAGGATCAAAACGGCGAGGAGTTCGCGCTGCCGCACGCCGAGTGGTCGGTCAGCACGATATGGCCGGACCGCGAGCACGCGGACCCGCGCTAACCGGCTGAGTGTCCGGACGGTACGCGCTCGCCCTCGGGCGTCGGCCCCGGCGGGGTGCCGTCGCCGAAAGGCCTGCCGCCCAATGATTCCCGACCATGCGGCGTGAGCCAGTTGGCCAGATCCGGACCCTTGGGCACGATCTGCGTCGGATTGATGTCCGAATGCACGAGGTAGTAGTGCTGTTTGATCTGGACGAAATCGATGGTGTCACCGAATCCCGGCGTCTGGAACAGATCCCGCGCGTACGCCCACAGCACGTCCATCTCGGCGAGCTTGGACCGGTTGCACTTGAAATGCCCGTGATAGACCGGGTCGAACCGGGCCAGTGTGGTGAACAGCCGCACGTCGGCCTCGGTGATGGTGTCGCCCACCAGAAATCGCTGAGTGCTCAGCCGGTCGGTCAGCCAGTCCAACGCGGCGAACAACCGGTCGTAGGCCGCATCGTAGGCCTGCTGTGAGCCGGCGAAACCACACCGGTACACCCCGTTGTTGATCTCGGTGTAGATGCGCTTGGCCACCTCGTCGATCTCGGCACGCGGCGGCTCGGGATACAGCTGCGGGGCACCCTCGCGGTGATAGGCCGTCCACTCGGTGGAAAAGTCCAGCGTCATCTGGGCGAAATCGTTGGTGACCACCGCACCCGTGTCGATCTCGACGATCGCGGGCACGGTGATGCCCTTCGGATACTCGGGGTCACGCTTGAAGTACGCGTCCTGCAACCGCGGGATCTTGAGCACCGGATCGAGACCGCCGGGGTCGAGGTCGAAGGTCCAACTGCGCGCATCGTGCGTAGGCCCGCAAAAGCCAATGGACAGAACATCTTCCAGGCCCAGCAGGCGCCGGACGATGATCGTGCGGTTGGCCCAGGGGCAGGCCCGCGCGACGATCAGCCGGTACCGGCCCGGTTCGACGGGAAAGCCGTCACGGCCATCGGCCGTGATCCTGGTGGTGATGTAGTTGGTATCGCGGTTGAACTCACCGCTGCCGGTTGCGACGTACGAGCCCTGGGCCATATCCCCAGCATGCCCGCAGACAGCGTCAGGCGTCGAGCTCCTGCGCCACAGCCTTGACCACCTCGGACACCCGGCGCGCGACCTTGCGGTCGGGGTAGCGGCCCTTGCGCAGCTCGGGCTGGACGATGTCCTCGAGCAGCGTGATCATGTCCGAAACCATGCCGTGCAACTCGTCGGGCGTGTGCTTGTGCTCGGGACGCTCGGCCTCGCGCCGGGCCCGGCTCAAGCTCGGGGGCGGGTCGATGAGCTTGAGGCTCAACGCCTGCGGGCCACGACGACCGGCAGCCACGCCGAATTCCACGCGTTGACCGGCCTTGAGGCCTTCGACACCCGCGGGCAACGCCGAGGACCGCACATAGACGTCCTCACCGTCCTCTTGGGACACAAAGCCGAAGCCCTTTTCGGCGTCGTACCACTTCACCTTGCCGGTCGGCACTGCACTCACCCGCTCGTCTTGTCAGAACTGCCTACACACATAAAGCTCGCGTCCCGTCAGCGCCGGGACGCGATGGAGCGATCTTACTCGGCCCTCCCTCGGTGCTTCACCCCTATTACTCGGTAGGCTGGAAACCACCTCTGGAAGAGAGATACGCCGGTAATGCGAGTGATTCTGAACATCATCTGGTTGGTCTTCGGCGGCCTGTGGCTGGCGTTGGGATACCTGCTGGCCGCGCTCATCTGCTTCGTCCTGATCATCACGATCCCGTTCGGGTTCGCCTCGCTGCGCATCGCCTCCTACGCCCTGTGGCCCTTTGGCCGCACGATCGTGGAGAAGCCCGGCGCCAGGCCCGGCGCCCTGATCGGCAACGTCATCTGGGTGCTGTTGTTCGGCATCTGGTTGGCCATCGGCCACCTGGTCAGCGCGGCGGCCATGGCCGTCACCATCATCGGAATCCCATTGGCGCTCGCCGACCTCAAGATGATCCCGGTCTCGCTGGTGCCGCTGGGCAAGGAGATCGTCCCGGTCGACTCACTCAAGGCCGCGGTATGACGCTGACCCCGCTCGGGCTGCCCGCCGTCAACAGGTCGGGTGGCGCGCCGCATGCTCCGGCCCCCACCACCGGCCCGCTGGTGGACACCTACGGCCGGATCGCCACCGACCTGCGGGTCTCCCTGACCGACAAGTGCAATCTGCGGTGCACGTACTGCATGCCCGCTGAAGGCCTGGACTGGCTGCCCGGCGAGGCGCTGCTCAGCGCCGAGGAACTGAGCCGGTTGTTGGGCATCGCCGTCACCCGGCTCGGCATCACCAGCGTGCGGTTCACCGGCGGCGAACCGTTGGTCACCCGCCATCTGGAGGATGTGGTGTCCGCCGCTGCAGCATTGCAGCCGCGGCCGGAGATCACCCTGACCACCAACGGCATCGGTTTGGCGCGGCGCGCGGCAGGGCTCAAACAAGCCGGGCTGAACCGGATCAACGTGTCACTGGACAGCGTCGACGCCGCCCACTTCGCCCGGATCACCCGCCGGGACCGGCTGGGCGACGTGCTCGACGGTCTGGCGGCCGCCAAAGCGGCCGGCCTGGAGCCGGTGAAGGTCAACGCGGTACTCGACCCGGTTTCGGGCCTCGACGACGCGGTGGGCTTACTGGCCTACTGCCTGGATCACGGATACCAGCTGCGGATCATCGAGCAGATGCCGCTCGACGCCGGGCACACCTGGCAGCGCGGCACCGTGATCGACGCCGAGGCCATCCTGACCACGTTGCGTCGCCACTTCGACCTGCGGCCCGATCCGTCGCCGCGCGGTTCCGCGCCGGCCGAGCTGTGGCAGGTCGCCGAGAGCGCCGATCACCCCGCAGGCGCTGTCGGCGTGATCGCCTCGGTGTCGCACGCATTCTGTGGGGCCTGTGACCGCACCAGGCTGACCGCCGACGGCCAGATCCGCAGTTGCCTGTTCTCCACGGAGGAGAGCGACCTGCGCGCGCTGTTGCGCGGGGACGCCGATGACGACGCCATCGAGGCGGCCTGGCGTACGGCGATGTGGGCCAAGCCCGCGGGGCACGGCATCAATGACCCCGATTTCGTGCAGCCGGTCCGGCCGATGAGTGCGATCGGCGGGTAGATGACAGAGCCCACCACGGCCGTAACGGTCCGTTATTTCGCCGCTGTGGCAGCCGCAGCCGGAGTTGATACGGAAACGTTAGATTTGGCAAAGGATTCCACCGTCGCGACGCTCGTGGATCAGCTCAGCGGTCGCGACGCGGAACTCGCCCGGGTACTAAAGCGCTGCTCATACCTGTTGGACGGGGTGGCGGTCCGCGATATGGACAAGCCGCTTTCAACGTCGGAGACCGTCGATGTGTTACCGCCCTTCGCCGGCGGCTAACGTGATTTGCATCACATAACGAAATGGTCACGAGCTGGCTACAGCGCGGTGGAGCCCTTCGCCCACCTGCGAGAACGCCGAAATAACCTGCACCTTTAAACAACTTTTAGAGTTTGCTCAGAGCCAAAACGCCCGAGGCCGCCAAAAGTGACGGGATAGCGGGAAGCCGTTACCGTTCATTCCCAAGTCAACCGACCCTAATCAGTTGACCTACCCCAACCGGTAGCGCCGAGCTCCATCCATCGGGCAGGGGTTAACGACGAACAACAAGGATGGAGGCGGGGGACCCAACCGGTCCACCGATTTATCTCAGGACCAGGAGCCGCTTGCGGCCCCTTGGGGTGAAGCCGTCGCCGTTTCGACGACGCCGGCCGGGTGACCTCTCCCACCCGAACCCGACAGCTGACCTCGTGGGCGCATACGAGAGGACCTTCACGCTTATGAGTGGACGGCATCGCAAGCCTGCTTCCTCATCTTCAGCAAAGAATGTCGCCAAGATCGCCTTTACCGGCGCTGTGCTCGGTGGAAGCGGCCTCGCCATGGCCGGTCAGGCCATGGCTGCCACTGACGGCGAGTGGGACCAGGTAGCCCGCTGCGAGTCCGGTGGCAACTGGGCGATCAACACAGGCAACGGCTACCACGGCGGTCTGCAGTTCTCCCCGAGCACGTGGGCCTCCCACGGCGGCGGCGAGTACGCGCCCACCGCCTTCATGGCCACCAAGGAAGAGCAGATCGCCGTCGCCGAGCGCGTTCTGGCCAGCCAGGGCAAGGGCGCTTGGCCCACCTGCGGTCGCGGCCTCTCGGGCGCCAGCCCGCGCAACGTCGTCGCCGAGCCCGCTCCTGCTCCGCTGGACGTGCCTGCGGTCAACGGTGAACTGCCGCCGCCCCCCGACGCCGCGCCGCTCGACGCACCGCTGCCGGCCGACGCCCCGCCGGCTCCAGAAAACTTGCCGCCGGCCCCCGAGAACCTGCCGCCGGCCCCTGAGG
>NZ_VCMY01000041.1:0-55905 GCF_005924235.1 Mycobacterium sp. DBP42 | reverse complement strand
TGCTTCGACGATATCGACTGCCCTCAGCGCCGCGTCGACCGCAAGGGCCGGCACGTTCAGGCGCTTGGATCCGAGGTCGTGACGGGCACCTTCGATGACGACGAGTTCGGTCGGTCCGCTGACCAATGCCGCGGCCGCCGTGAGCTCGTCGACCGTGCCGAACGGATCGGACGTGCCACAGGTGAATACCGTGGGGACGGTGATGCGGGGCAAGTGCTCGGTGCGGGCGCGTTCCGGCTTGCCCGGCGGATGCAGCGGGTAGGAGAACAACGTCAACACGTCGGGTCCCGCCCCGTTGTCCTTATCGGCGGCCACCATCGATGTCATCCGCCCGCCGTACGAATGCCCGCCCGCGATCACCGGGCCATCGGCCAGGGTGCGGGCCAGCGCGATCGCCTCGGCGATCCCGTCCTGGTCTCCGGTCGCAGAGCCCGAGGGCGGCCCCTTCGGTCTGCGGCGGCGGTACGGCAGGTTGTAGCGGATGGCCAGCCAGCCGCGCGAGGCCCACTCGTCGCAGAGCTTGACCAGCATTGCCGAGTCGCGGTTTCCGCCGGCTCCGTGGGTGAGGACGACGACGCCGCGCGCCGGCCGGTCCGGTTCGTGCGCGACGCCTGCAATCGCCTCCAGGTTCATGGCTGCAACCGGAAGAGCGCGTTCACCGGGCCGTGGCCGTGGCCAAGCGGATAGTTGGCCCGAATGCATTCGGTGACCCAGGCCTTGCCGAACTCCACCGCCTGTGGAACCGAATACCCGTGTGCCAGAGCGCAAGCCGTGGCCGCGGCCAGAGTATCGCCGGCACCGTGGTCGTTACCGGTGTCGACCCGAGGGGCTTGGAACTCGTGGAAATCGGTGCCGTCGAACAGCAGGTCGGGGCTGGCCGCCGACGAGCGGAGGTGCCCACCTTTGACCAACGCCCACTGCGGACCGAGCGCGTGCAGCGCACGCGCGGCGTCGCGCTGCGAAGCGGTGTCGACGACCTCGATGTCCACCAGCAACCGGACTTCGTCGAGGTTCGGCGTGACCAGTGTCGCCAGCGGGAAGAGCTCCGTGCGCAGGGCCTCCAGGGCGCTGTGGTGCAGCAGCGGATCGCCGTGCATCGACGCACAGACCGGGTCGACGACCAACGGTACGGTTGCGGCCAGTCCTTCTGCCCGCCAGGTCTCGGCGATCGTGGTGATGATCTCCGAGGAGGCCAGCATCCCGGTCTTGGCGGCCTGGATGCCGATGTCGGAGGTCACCGCCGAGATCTGGCCGGCGACGACATCGAGCGGGACCTCGTGGAAACCCTTGACGCCGACGGAGTTCTGCACGGTCACCGCGGTGATCGCGACGCAGCCGTGCAGACCGAGCATCGCGAAGGTCCGCATGTCGGCCTGGATCCCGGCGCCACCGCCGGAGTCCGAACCGGCGATGGTCATCACCCGCCGCGGGGTGTCACCCGCGGAGGCCAGCGGCAGGTAGTTCACGTCGTCAAGGGTAGATAGACGCGGTTACCGTGGTCGGCGAACTCTTGGGACTTGGCGGCCATGCCGGCCTCGATATCTTCGGGCGCGACGCCGTCGGGGTAGGCATCCCGGATGTCCTGCGTGATGCGCATCGAGCAGAACTTGGGGCCGCACATCGAGCAGAAGTGCGCGGTCTTGGCCGGTTCGGCGGGCAGCGTCTCGTCGTGGAACTCGCGCGCGGTGTCAGGGTCCAGTGACAACGCGAACTGATCGTGCCAGCGGAACTCGAACCGCGCCTTTGAAAGCGCGTCGTCACGCTGCTGTGCGAGGGGGTGGCCTTTGGCGAGGTCGGCAGCGTGCGCGGCGATCTTGTACGCGATCACCCCGTCCTTGACGTCCTTGCGGTCGGGCAGGCCCAGGTGTTCCTTCGGCGTGACATAACACAGCATCGCGGTGCCGGCCTGGGCGATGATTGCCGCGCCGATCGCGCTGGTGATGTGGTCGTAAGCCGGGGCGATGTCGGTGGCCAACGGGCCCAACGTGTAGAACGGTGCCTCTTCGCAGAGCTCTTCCTCGAGCTTGACGTTCTCCACGATCTTGTGCATCGGCACATGGCCCGGGCCTTCGATCATCACCTGCGCGCCATGGGATTTCGCGATCTTGGTCAGTTCGCCCAGGGTGGTCAACTCGGCGAACTGGGCCTCGTCGTTGGCGTCGGCGATCGATCCGGGTCGCAGCCCGTCGCCGAGCGAGAACGTCACGTCGTACCGGGCCAGGATCTCGCAGAGTTCTTCGAAGCGCGTGTACAGGAACGATTCGGTGTGATGAGCCAGGCACCAGGCCGCCATGATCGACCCGCCGCGGCTCACGATGCCGGTGACCCGCTTGACGGTCAGCGGGATGTAGCGCAGCAGCACCCCGGCGTGCACGGTCATGTAGTCGACACCCTGCTCGCACTGCTCGATCACGGTGTCGCGGTACATCTCCCACGTCAGCTTGGTGGGGTCGCCGTTGACCTTCTCCAGCGCCTGGTAGATCGGTACGGTGCCGACGGGGACCGGCGAGTTACGCAGGATCCACTCCCGCGTCTGGTGAATGTCCTTGCCGGTGGACAGGTCCATGATGGTGTCCGCGCCCCAGCGGGTGGCCCACACCATCTTGTCGACCTCCTCGCCGATGGAGGAGGTGACGGCCGAATTCCCGATATTGGCATTGACTTTCACGCCGAACGCCTTGCCGATGATCATCGGCTCCGCCTCCGGGTGGTTGTGGTTGGCCGGGATCACTGCCCGGCCACGAGCCACCTCGTCACGTACCAATTCAGGTGAAACACCTTCGCGCTCAGCGATATACGCCATCTCGGCGGTGATTTCGCCGGCCCGGGCCCGCTGCAGCTGGGTGCCGCGGTCCTTGTGCACCCCGGGCCGCGGCGGCAGGCCGGCGTTCAGATCGACCGCCGCATCGTCGTCGGTGTAGGGGCCCGACGTGTCGTACAGGTCCAGATGCTCGCCGTTGGTGAGGTTCACCCGGCGAAACGGCACCCGCATCGTCGTGCCGTCATGGTTGATCTCGCGATAGACCTTTGTGCTTCCGGTGATCGGACCAATCGTGACCGACGGGTCGACCGAGTCGTTCACAAATACACTGCTCATTTCATCTCCCTACGCCGGCATGACCCGGTCAGGTTCGTACGGTCGACGGGCGTACCCGTCCTCTCAGCGCGCTCGTGCGCACTCCCGCGTGTGGTTTGCAGGCCCCAACCTAGCGCAGACGTTGCGGTCTAGGGAACCGGGTGGCGGGGTTTTCGACGTCAGGGCTGGTCGAACGCTCCGGGGCGACCTTGGCGTCGAAACCGGCGAAGCCGGGGGCGGGGTCGCTCAGCAGTTCTCGGGTTGCCTCAGCTTGATTTGCATAGCTAATATATGTGTTTTGCACTTATTGGGCCCAGCCCTCGATGGCACTAGAGCGAAGACGGATGACGACTGAGATGACGAACACGGCCGGCGACGTCGACGCTGCCGAGGCCGCGACCGCGCGTCGAAGCGGAGGCCTGGACTCCAGCCCTCTCGACGACCATCCGTTCTACAAGTGGGTGGTGCTGTCCAACACCACGTTGGGCATCCTGCTGGCCTCGATCAACGCCTCGATCGTGCTGATCTCGCTGCCGGCGATCTTCCGCGGCATCGGGCTGAACCCGTTGGCTCCCGGCAACGTCAGCTACCTGCTGTGGATGTTGATGGGCTACCTGGTGGTGACCGCGGTGCTGGTCGTGCCGTTCGGGCGCCTCGGTGACATGTACGGCCGCGTCCGCATCTACAACCTGGGTTTCGTGGTCTTCACCGTGGCCGCGATCGCGCTGTCCTTCCACCCGTTCCAGCTCGGTGGTGGCGCCGTCTGGCTGATCGGCTGGCGCGTCGTCCAGGGTGTCGGCGGCGCCATGCTGATGGCTTCGTCGTCGGCGATCCTCACCGACGCCTTTCCCGCCAACCAGCGCGGGATGGCGCTGGGCACCAACATGGTGGCCGCCGTCGCCGGATCGTTCCTCGGGCTGCTGATCGGAGGCTTCCTGTCCGAATGGCACTGGAAGGCCATCTTCTGGGTGGGCGTGCCGATCGGCGTCGTCGGCACCATCTGGAGCTACCGCTCCCTGAAAGAACTCGGGGTCCGCACCGCCGGACGGCTCGACTGGGCCGGCACGCTGACCTTCGGGCTGGGTCTGACCGTGCTCCTGATCGGCATCACCTACGGCATCCAGCCCTACGGTGACTCGACCACCGGCTGGACCAGCCCGTGGGTGCTGGGCTCCATCGCGCTCGGCCTGCTGCTCCTGGTGGCGTTCTGCATCGTCGAGCTGAACGTGCCCTCGCCCATGGTTGACATCCGGTTGTTCAAATCAGCCGCGTTCGGGATGGGCAACCTGGCGGGCCTGATGTCCTCGGTGGGCCGCGGCGGGCTGCAGTTCATGCTGATCATCTGGTTGCAGGGGATCTGGCTGCCACTGCACGGCTACAGCTTCGAGTCCACCCCACTGTGGGCGGGCATCTACCTGTTACCGGTCACCGTCGGGTTTCTGGTCGCCGCGCCGCTCGCCGGGTCGCTCTCCGACCGCATCGGAGCGCGGCCGCTGACCGTCGGCGGCATGCTGCTGATGGCGGTCACGTTCGTGGCGTTGCTGCTCATCCCGGTCAACTTCGACTACTGGCTCTTCGCGATCCTGGTCTTCCTCAACGGCCTGGGCGGCGGCATCTTCACCGCCCCCAACACCGCGGCCATCATGTCGAGCGTGCCGGCCGGTCAGCGTGGCGCGGCTTCGGGCGTGCGGTCCACGTTCTTCAACGCAGGCAATTCACTGTCGATCGGCATCTTCTTCTCACTGATGATCGTCGGGCTGGCCAACACCTTGCCGACGGCACTGACCACCGGCCTGACCCAGCAAGGTGTTCCGGCCTCGGTGGCCCATGACGTGGCGAACCTGCCCCCGGTCGGCAGCTTGTTCGCGGCCTTCCTCGGTTACAACCCGATGGCCGAGCTCCTCGCCCCCTACGACTCGCTGCACCAGACCGGGGTGAACGCCGACGTGATCACCGGGCAGACATTCTTCCCGCAGCTGATCACCGACCCGTTCCATTCCGGGCTGACCGTGGTGTTCACCGCCGCGGCGGTGATGATGGTGATCGGGGCGGTGGCGTCGATGTTCAGTGCCGGCCGCTATGGCACGGCGGCCGGAGCCGGCAACGAGGCCTGAGCGGCCGACCTAGACTCGGGCCGTGACCACCACACAGCGCCGTGGATTCAACGATGCCATCACGAGCTTCTGGAGCTTTGCCGCACCGGCCTACGACCAGGGCTGTCTCCAACGGTGGGTGTACCGGCCCGCCCAGGATGAGGTGATCGCCCAACTGCAGCAGCGCGGTGCCCGTGCGATCGCCGACATCGCTTGTGGCACCGGTATTCTGGCCGACCGCATCCAGCGGGAACTGTTGCCCGACGAGGTGTACGGCCTGGACATGTCCGACGGCATGCTCGCCCAGGCCCGCAAACGTTCCGACCGGGTGCGGTGGAAGTCCGCCCCGGCCGAGGAACTGCCTTTCGAGGACGGTTTCCTCGACGCGGTGGTCACCACCTCGGCGTTCCACTTCTTCGACCAGCCCGCCGCACTCGCGGAGTTCTCTCGGGTGCTGAGGCCCGGGGGGATGGTGGCCGTGACGACGATGAGCCCGCGCCGTACCTTCCTGCCGCTGCACGCGCTGTCGGCCGACTTGGGTGCCCCCGCGCACAGCCCCACCGAGAAGGAGATGCGCACGCTGTTCGAGGCGGCCGGATTCACCGTCGTCGAGCAACACCGGGTGCGCCGGCCGATCTGGACGCCGATCTCCGACGTCATCACTGTGGGCGTCAAACCCGCATGACCGAGAACGACGACAGCCCGCTGCAGATTCGCGGTTCGGTGCAACTGCGTCGCGAACGTTGCGCCGCCGCGACCGCCGACCAGCGGCTGCTGGACCGGCGCGGCCCCACCGACTGGGTGCACACCGATCCGTGGCGGGTGATGCGCATCCAGGGCGAGTTCGTCGACGGCTTCGATGCCCTCTCTGAAATGCCCAGGGCTGTCACAGTTTTCGGCTCAGCCCGCACGCAGCCGCATTCGCCGGAGTACCGGTTGGGCGAGGAGCTGGGCATCGCGCTGGTGCGGGCCGGCTACGCGGTGATCACCGGGGGCGGTCCGGGCTCGATGGAGGCGGTCAACCGCGGAGCCAGCGAGTCCGGCGGCTACTCCGTGGGGCTGGGCATCGAACTGCCCTTCGAGCAGCGCCTCAACCATTGGGTCGATCTCGGCATCAACTTCCGCTACTTCTTTGTCCGCAAGACCATGTTCGTCAAATATGCGCAGGCATTCGTGTGCCTGCCGGGCGGATTCGGCACCCTCGACGAGCTCTTCGAGGCACTGACGCTGGTGCAGACCCACAAGGTCACCGAGTTTCCGATCATCCTGCTCGGTGTCGACTACTGGTCGGGCCTGATCGACTGGATCCGCAACACGATGCTGTCCGGCGGAAAGATCTCCGAATCGGAGTTGGAGCTGCTGCATTGCACCGACAGCGTGACAGAAGCCGTGGAAATCATCGTCGCGTCGGCGCGATAGCGCAGGAGTAGCGCCGCGGCTTGCCGGGGCCCAGTTCGGCAAGTGTTGCCACCCGGGTGACCTCGACCGGGCGTCCCAGCAGGAGAGTCAGCGCCTCGGCCACCCGCCGGCGGTCACCGGAGGCGATCACCGCCGCGACACGGCCCGCCGAGTCCTGGTTGACGCTCCACCCGCGCGCACCGGCGGCCTGCAACTGCTGGGTAAGGTCGACGCACGGCACCGCGTCGTCGGTCGCCGACACGAAAACCGTTGCCTCCCGGCCTTCCAGATCGGCCAGGGCCGGACGGCCGCGATGGGTCACCAGGCGCGCGTAGTCGCCGGTGCGGTAGCGGACCAGCGGCAGGAACTGGTTCTCGCCGCACGTCACCACCACCTCGCCGGCCAGCACTTCGACATGCACGCGCCGCGCCGCCACCACGAACGGCCCGCCGTCGTCGCTGACCGCGATCGGCCGGGTCTCGTGCAGGCCGTAGACGTCCAGAACCGGACAGTCGTAGGCCACCTCGAGGGCCTGGCGCAACGGCCCGGTCAGGGTCATCGCCCCGGAGATCAGCGCCAGCGGCCGCAACGTGGCGACCAGCGCGGGCTCCAACAGCACTTCCAGCGACGTGGGCGTGCCGCTGATCACCTGGGGATCGGTGTGCCGCAGATACGCGTCGCGCTGCGCGCCGCCGCCTGCCCAGGCACCCGGATGCAGGTTGAGCCGGGCCATCAGGGCTTCCCCGAAACCCGGGACCACCGAGGTGTAGGTGAATGCCTGCCGTTGAAACACAGTTTGTGCCAGGGCTATTCGATGCACCACCGGTTCCCAGTGGGCACCCACCAGCCCCCGCAGCCAGTGAAATCCGCGGGCCAACTCATCGGGGTCATCGGGCATGACCAGGGCCGCGCCGGTGCTGCCCGAACTCGTGCCGTGCAGCATCCGGCTCAGGTCGGCACCGGGCGGGACGAACGCTGCGATGTCGTCGACGAGATCTTCGCGGCCGATCAGCGGGAAATCGGCGAGAGTGTCCAGCGGACCTGCATGGCGGCGATAGGCCGGCAGGGTGCGGGCCAGCGCGAGGTGTGACGGCAGCCAATTGTCCAGCGGCAGTTGCCGGGTGGCCTGCTGTTGCTGGTCCGGGGTGAGACGGTGCCCGACGCGGTGGCACCAGGCCGGTGCGTGCCGGTGCTGTTCCAGGGCGGCCAGCCGCGCCCGGCCGGAGGCCGACAGACCCGGCCAGCGCTGTTCGTCGGTGAGCGCCACCTGACCGAACGGCACGTAATCATCGAGCCGCAGCGGATCGTCACTCACTGTTGTACCGTGCCGCAGCTTCTTTGGCCTTGGCATCGGCCAGGCGGCGTTGCACAGCCATGCGATGTTCGTGATCGGCCAGTGCCTGGGCCAGCGCGCCTTCGCGGCGCACCGAATCACGCATCTCGAACAACGACCGGGCCTGCACGGCATCCTCGCCGTGCGGCAGCAGGCCATCCCAGAGCAGGAACGTGCGCACCGCCTCGTCCCGGCGGTCCGAATCGCTGAGCCAGCGGCCGGGCTCCACCAAGGGGGCCACCCGAAACGCCAACGCCAACAAGGCTGTCGCGGCCCTCCGCTCGTCGAGCGAGACGCTGAACGGGCCGATCAGATCCGCACTGGCGAACAACCACAACCCGATGGCGGCGCCGCGCCGCGAGGCCGGCGTCCCCCGCTCGGCGATGCGCTGGGCGGCGGCCGCACAGCCGGTGTGGTTGAACACGTCGCAGGCGAGGGCCACCACGTCGACCGTGTCGGCGAGGAACGGCTGCGGCGTGCTGGCCAGCCGGGCCGCGACCTCATCCACCGTGGGGCCGGGATTCAGGCCCGACCACACCGCCTGCTCGTCCAGCCCCTCGGCGAACCAGTTCGCCAATTGTTCAGCCACGCAACACCTCCCGCCGATATACCGCGATCCGTGCGGCCAACCTTGCGCAGACGGCCGGGGCATCTGCCATGTGGTCCAGATAATCGACCTCGTAGCCGGCCTCGGCGGCCGGGCCGGCCACCGACCGACGCCGGTCCTGCACCAACAGGGTGGCGGTATCGAGTTGGCGCCGTACCGCGGCGGCCACCGTCGAGTACTCCTGCTGGCTTGCGCCGAACAGCGACTTCAAGCCGTCATCGGACAGCACCACCAGGTGGCGCAGCTCGTCAGTGCCGTGGTCGCCGGGTGGGTACCGGTGTGCGAGCAGATCGAGGGGAAACACCGTGCCACCGCTGAAGAACGTCGTCAGTTGGCGCATGATCTCCGAGCGGTCGCGGGTGTACACGCTGTCACCGGCCACTTGACCCCGGCCCGACCATGACGTGACCCGAACGCGTCCACCACCTTTGAGTACCGACAGAGCGAGAATCATGCCGGCCAGCACGGCGGGAGAACCTCGATCGGGACGCGGCATCGAGCCGGACGAGTCGATGTAGAGATCCAGCGTCACCGCTTCGGTGGTGGCGACCGGATCGTCAGGCAGTTGGGTACGGCGCCGCGTCGTCACCCCGGGCACCACAACCGGGTTGGTGGCGAGGGTGGCCGGCCAGTCCAACTCGGTGGCATCGTCGCCGAGTTCCCACGTCTCCAGCGGCCCGGGGATCCCGTGAGCAGCGACGCCGCGCCCAGACTGCAGCAGCGGGCGGATCCACGGCCGGGCCTGCGACTCGTACCAGGCCAGCATCACGGCGTTGGGATCGGATCCGTCGAACAGGGCCAACGTCTCGGCGACACCGTAACCTTGGCCCGGCGCCTGACCCGTTTCGGTGGTTCCGACCGCGGCTGCTGCCGGGTGCACAGGTGGCTCGTCGAGCCGCGGGTCGGACAGTACCTCGGCGAGTTCGGCTGCGGTGGCCGGTGATCCGTCCTGTTCGGCACACCCGCCGCTCGGCATGCCCGCGCCGGCGGACACCATCGATTCCAGTACCAGATAGGGCACCAGGACCATACCGAAAGTCAGGGCCCCGCCCACCGGATCGGCGGCGAAGGTGCGTACCGCCTGCGCCACGTATTCGGCATCGGCAACCGGTTGTACCGGCTGACTGAGCAGCAGTTCATCCTGCAGGGCACGTACCCGCAGGGCGGCCGCCCGGTGGATGCGTTCCTTCTCCTGCAGATGCTCGCGGACCATCGACACGTCGAGTGTGGCCGGGTCGATGTGCTGGCGGGCCCGGGCCTCCTCCCGCGCCGATGCCGGCAGCACAGGTGGTTCATTGGGGCACAACGTGTTCGACGGCAGCGACCACAGCAACTCGTAGGCACGCATCAGCACCCACCACGGCGCGTCTGCGGCCGGCTCCCGGGTGGTCAGCGTGCGCCACAACGCGATCATGTCCGGTTCGGTGCCCGGGTACTGCCGGCGCTGCATCCGTACCACCCGGTCGTTGATCAGCAGGTCCGACCACAGGTTGGACAGCCTCCGGGCCGTGGCCGTGGCGGTGACGGGAATTGCCCGGCGCGGATCGCTGGCCACGATGGCCCGGGCCATCTGTTGCAGGAGTTTGAACGAGACCACGCGGGTGCTCGGCGACAGCACGTGATGGCCGATCTCGTGAGCGAACACGCTCACCAGATGGTGCTGGGCCCCTTGGCGGGCCAACTCGTCGATGTCGATCGAGATCGACGGCGGGAACGTGAACCACGCGAAGGTACCGGCGGCGCTGTCCCGCACCATGTTCGGCGGGTGCAGCTGAACGTTCCACAGATCCAGCGCGGCCCGCCAGGCCACCAGCTCGGTGTCGGTCGGCGTCCGCCCGGTCATGCCGGCCAGATCTCGGCCAGATAGGAGGTCGGCCGCACGACCAATTGGGCGGTACGGGGGCCGGCGTCCACGGCGCTCTCGGCGGGTGCGAAGGCCACTACGTGGCCGAATACGTCGGCGTCGATCTGCCAGCGCTGCGTGCCGACGTCCACGGTCCAGCGGCCCGGCCCGCACGGTGCGGGAGCGGTGGGTGGGTGATCCCACCTGCCGCCCAGGCCGGTGAAGCCGCCGATCCGGGCGATGAACTGACCCGGTGGGCGCAGCGGCCAGTAGAACCGGTCCACCGTCTGCCCATTGGTGAAGGGGACGACGGCATCGACCGGCAGGCCCAGCACCGTGGCCGCGACATCGATTGGTAGCAGCTGTAATCGGGACAGCGCATCGGCGCGGATCCCGAGCACCCCGGCCCGCCAGGCGGCAACCGCCGCGACGCTGACCATCGTCTCGGCCGGCAACGAGATGCCGTGCAACGCATGACGGTACCGGCGTGGATCCCCGCCGAAGCGGGCCACGTTGTCGGCCGAAAGGGCCAAGTCGAGTCCTGCCATCGCGGGAAGGTCGACGGCCGGCGCGGGTAGGTCGAGGTTGACCTGGTGGACGGCCCGGGCAATCACCGGCCGCTCTCCAGCCAATGCAGATAGTTCGAATACCGTTGGTAGAGATACTTCAACGCCACCAGGTCATCGAAATCCCGGCCGTAGACCTTGCCCACGCCGGACACCGCCGCGATACGTGATTCGATCGTGGTGAGGCGTCGCGAAACCTCGAGTGCGTCCAAGCCGTCGAGGCCGCGGCCGAACTCGGTGAGCAGCTCGGCCACCGGGTCCTCATCCTCGCGGGCCAGCGCGACGTACTGGCGGCACGAGGTATCGAACAGGTCGGTCAGCCAGCTCGCCGGATCGGATGCCAGCTCGCGGTCGGTGCCGGTGTCGAAGCGGGGATGCGCAGCGTTCGGTAACAGCTTGCCGCGCAATGCGAATGGCACCATCGCGCGGACGTCCTCGAGTGTGACGGTGCCGTTGCCGCGGAACCAGGCCAGCGCCTTGGCGTAGAGCACCAGGTTCTGCAGTGAGCGCACGGACACCCCGTTGACGGTCTGCGCGCCGAGATCGACCTGCAGATCGGCACCGGAGTTGGCGTCGATGATCCGCTCGACCTCAAGACCGGCAGTGGCCACCACATCCTTGGTCCGGTATTCGAAGCGACGGCCACCGTGCTGGACGAATTCGAAGTGGCTGACGAAGAACTCCAGGCGTCGGCGTACTTCGGTGGGTACCGGGATCGCGCGAATAGCCTCGACCATGGCGGCCTGCTCGGCCGCGGTGAACACCAGCTCGGCCGGCACGTTGTCCTCGGGGCGGTCACCGGCCTCGACCCGGCTCACCAGCTCGTCGAGGAACCGGCTGTTGAACCCGAAGGCCTGCACGGTCACGTCGATCCGGTCACGCAGCGCCTGGATCACCGGGAACGTGCCGCCCCCGCCGTCGTCGTTGGCGGTGAAGAACCAGCTCTGCACCCCATGTCCGGGTGCCGTGACGTGCATCTGGTCGTGGCTTTCGACGTACCCCTCGGCGACCATGGTCAGCAGCGCGGACTGGGTCTTGGTCGGAATCCGGTTGTACTCGTCGACGATCTTGACCGGCGCGGTCAGCCAGCTCTTCCAGGCGATGGTGATCTCGGCCAGGCTCCCGGCCTGCACCAGATCGCGGGGCAACGGAATCCCGACCAGGTCGCCCACGGTCAGCTGCGGCTGCCCCTGCTGGACGTGGCGGCGCACGTCGGCGGGCGCCGAGCCCGCGAGGACGCCCATCAGCACCGCCAGTGTGGTCTTGCCGCGGCCGGGGCCGCCGATCAACAGACACCGGCCCCCGACCGCGAAAGTCAGCAGTGGCACAAGGACGTTGGACGAATAGGCCGGCTGTTTCGGCAGGCTCAGGGAGGCTCCGGCATCACCGAGTGGATAGTTGACCGTGGTGTCCGAGCCGAACTCGACGTCATAGAACGGGGAGATGACGGCCTTGTTGATCAGCCAGAAGTAGGCGCGGCGCAGCTTCTCGTCGAGAGTGACGTCCGGCGCAGTGGGCGGGGTGAACAGGTCGGCGGCCGACAGGCCCGCGGCCGGTGTGTGCTCCACCGGCAAGGTCGGGGATTTGGAGACCGCGCTCCACCTCGTGGTCATCTGGCCCCTCTCGTCGGGCCAATGTTAACTGCCCAGCCCGGCCGGTCATGGCGTTGATCCTGAGGCCAGGGCGCAGAGTCGACCGCGGAATGCTCAGCCGAGCTCGACCACGACCGGGGCGTGATCGCTGGGCGCGGTGGTGCCCTTCTTGGGGCGACGTTCGTCCTTCACGATCTCTGCGTTGGTGACCCGCGAGGCCAGGCCGGGGGAGCCGAGGATGAAGTCGATGCGCATGCCGCGGCGCTTCTGGAAGGCCAGCTGGGTGTAGTCCCAGTAGGTGTAGATTCCCGGGCCTTCCGTGAAAGGCCGCACCACATCGGTGAATTGGGCGTCATGCATGGCCTGGAACGCCGCCCGCTCCGGGGCGGAAACGTGGGTGCTGCCGTCGAACGCGGCCATGTCCCAGACGTCTTCGTCCTTCGGCGCGATGTTCCAGTCACCGACCAGCGCGATGGGCTGATCCGGATCGTCCTTGAGCCAGCCGGCGGCGGTATCCCGCAGGGCGGCAAGCCAATCCAGCTTGTAGGTGTAGTGCGGATCGGCCAGGGTCCGGCCATTGGGCACATACAGGCTCCACACCCGCACCCCGCCGCAGGTCGCTCCGAGAGCGCGGGCCTCGGCGATCGCCTCCTCCTCGGGCTTGCTGCTCCAGGTGGGTTGTCCGGCGAATCCGATCTCGATGTCGTCCAGGCCGACCCGCGAGGCGATGGCCACACCGTTCCACTGGTTGAGCCCGATGTGGGCCACCTCGTAGCCCAGCGCGGCGAACGGCATCATCGGGAACTGCGCGTCGGTGCACTTGGTTTCCTGCATGGCCAGCACGTCGACGTCGGCCCGCTCCAGCCAATCGACCACACGGTCGACTCGGGTTCGGATCGAATTGACGTTCCAGGTGGCCAGGCGCATGGGGTTAGAGGTTACGGGCGCCGGCCAGACGCAGGAACGCCCGGGCAGCGGGGCCGGCGGCCGGGCCGACCGCCAGCGCCAACGTCCGGGTGGTCCGCGGGATCAGCGGGCGACTGACGATTCCGGGGTGCGAGCCGGTCAGGGACGGCAGAATGCTGACCCGCTTCGCGCGCATCGGCAGCATCGATCTGGACGACCTGTTCGAGACCTACGACCTCAACGTGCGGACCGCGGTTCAGGTCGTGCAGGCGGCGTTGCCGGGAATGCTGGCCGCAGGCTGGGGTCGCATCGTCAACGTGACCAGCCTGACCACGCTCGGGACCCCCGAACGCACGCCGTATGCCGCGGCCAAGGCGGCGTTGGAAACCGCCACCCGGATCTGGGCCGGTGAGCTCGCGTCGACCGGCATCACCGTCAACGCCGTCGCGCCCGGACCGACCGAGACCGAGATGTACCGCGAACGCAGCCCGCAGGGATCAGAACGTGAGCACCACATGCTGGGCACCATCCCGATGCGCCGGGTCGGTAAGCCGCACGAGATCGCCCACGCGATCTGTGCACTGCTGGACGAGGACGCCGGCTACCTCACGGGTCAGATCATCAGGGTCGACGGCGGGGGCAGCATCAGTGCGGCGTGACAATGTCTTCCACTGCGACATAACGGGTTTGGTGATGTAGCCGGAAACCCAACGAGGTGTACAGCGCGATCGCCTCGTGATTGTCGAGTTCCACCTGGACGTAGGCCCGGCCGGCACCAGTCGCAGCGCCCCAGGACAACAGCGCCTCGCACACGGCCCGGGCATGGCCCTGACGGCGGTGGGCCGGACCGACGCGGACCGACGAGATTCCCAGCCAGGCGGTGCCGTCCGGGGCGGTGGTCACCGCACCCCGGCCGACCGCGCAGCCCGCGACCGTCGCGAAGGTCAACTGGCCGTCGGCCACGGCCGTCAGGACGTCGACGGGGACCTCGCGTTGGTAGAGCTGGAGCCACTGTGCGTCCGGTTGCTGCGCCAGCGTGACGCTCGGCGGCGAGGGTTGCGCCGGCGTGACGCTCGGGGTGGGGAGAGCCGGGAGCTCACGCACCATCACCCGCGCCGGTTTGACGCCCGGGGTCCGTATCGGCAGGAGCCGCTCGGGCAGCGCCAGCCAGGCCGGCAGATCACGCTCCCGGTACCAGTCGCGCACCGCGGACAGGTCGGCGATCTGTGCCGACACACCCAGCGGGATCGCCGAATTGGCGCGGCTGGTGACGCCGTGCCCGGCGCGCAGCAGCCAACCGCCCAACCATTGCTGTTCGACGCCCGGCCAGGCCATCGCCGCGGCGTGTTCGAGCGCGCGGATCGCCGAGGTACGCACCGGAGCATGGGACAGCTCACGCACACTGACGATGTCGGCAGCCGAGACCTCGACCAACTCACCGTCCTTGGTGCGGATCAGCACCGTCGGCTCGACGCGTTCCAGATGGCCGATGACGTCGGTCAGCGGCTTGGCCGACCCGGCCGGCAGCCGGTAACGCAGGCTGACCCGGGACCCGAGCGCGGGCAGTGCCGGCATCAGTGCCCGAATGGGTCGGGAACCTCGCCTGGCATCCAGGACAGGCCGGGCACGCCCCAGCCGTTGCGCTTGACGGTCTTCTTGGCCGCCCGCGCATACCGGCCCACGAGGCGGTCGATGTAGAGGAATCCGTCGAGGTGCCCGGTCTCGTGCTGCAGCATCCGGGCAAACAAGTCGGTGCCCTCGAGAGTGACCGGTGAACCGTCGGCGTCCAGCCCGGTGACCCGCGCCCAGTCCGCCCGTCCGGTCGGAAAATTCTCCCCCGGTACGGACAGGCAACCTTCCTCGTCGTCGTCGGGGTCGGGCATCGTCTCGGGGACCTCGGAGGTCTCCAGCACCGGGTTGATGACCACCCCGCGGCGGCGGGTGGTGTGGCCGCGGGTCGGTGCACAGTCATAGACGAACAACCGCTTGCCCACACCGATCTGGTTGGCGGCCAAGCCAACCCCGTTCGCGGCGTCCATGGTGTCGAACATGTCCTGAATGAGTTGGGGCAGGTCCGCGGGCAGTGAACCGTCCGGGCCGACGGGCACCGGGGCGGTCGGTGTGTGCAGAACGGGATCTCCGACGATGCAAATCGGTAGGACGGCCATGGGGGAAGCTTAAAGTGGCAATGCTTCTCACCCGACTCGCGGGTTTATGTGTCAGCCGGACCCAGCAAGCCGTGGTTGAATAATCGCCGAACCACAGTGATGTCATTTCTCAAGTGTCGGAAGGGTCCAAGGAGCGATATGGACGGCGCCATGGCGCGGACTGAGCAATCCGGGGGCGACTCTGACCTGAGCGATGGGCTCACCCGGCGCGAGCACGATATTTTGGCCTTCGAACGCCAATGGTGGAAGTACGCCGGAAGCAAGGAAGACGCGATCAAAGAGCTCTTCTCGATGTCGGCCACCCGTTACTACCAGGTGCTGAACGCGCTGGTGGACCGTCCTGAGGCGCTGGCAGCCGATCCGATGCTGGTCAAGCGGTTGCGGCGGATGCGGGCCAGCCGGCAGAAGGCACGGGCTGCGCGGCGGCTCGGCTTCGATATCAGCACCTAAAGATCTTCCCCGCACGCGAGGAGGACAAATGGCCGGAGTGAGGGATCGGGCGGTTCGCTCGATACAGTGGTGGCGATGAATCAGCGAGACTCCTCCGGGTTGCCCCTGCGTGCCATGGTGATGGTGCTGTTGTTCCTCGGGGTCGTGTTCCTGCTGGTCGGTTTCCAGGCCCTCGGCTCCGACGACGACTCGTCGGATCAGTCGTCGTCCGTGGCCACGACCACCACGACGACCACCACGAAGACCTCGGCAAAGGCCGAACCCGCACCAGAGGTCAAGGCCGACGTGCGTGTGTACAACGTCTCCGATGTCGCCGGCGCGGCCGAGACCACGGCCAACCGCCTGCGCGAGGCGCACTGGAATGTCACCGAGACCGGCAACCTGACTATGGAAGGTGTTGCCGGCACGACGGTGTTCTTCGGTGAGACCGAGGGAGAGCAGGAAGCTGCCGAGGCCGTGGGCAAGGCGATCCAGGCGCCTGTCGAACCCCGGCGTCCGGAACTTCTCGAGCAACCACCGGGCGTGATCGTGGTAGTCACCGGCTAGGCTTTGGGCCATGCTGAAGCCCGTCAGTGTTGCCATCCTGTTCGCTGCCCCCGTTGTCGCGCTGAGCGCCTGCAGTCCGCCCGGAGAGGTGCCGTCCGACACGCCCGGCACCACCCCGGCGATCTGGACCGGATCGCCGTCGCCCTCGGCCGCTCCCGGTGAGCACGGCGAGGGCCACGGCGCACAGGGCACCAGCGGTGGTGAGACCCTGACCGCGGAGCTCAAGGCCGCCGATGGCACGTCTGTGGCAACTGCCGACCTCCAGTTCGCCGACGGATTCGCCACCGTCACCGTCGAGACCACCGCCCCGGGCAAGTTGGCCCCCGGCTTCCACGGTCTGCACATCCACTCGGTCGGCAAGTGTGAGGCCAACTCGGTGGCCCCGACCGGGGGCGCGCCCGGCGACTTCAACTCGGCCGGCGGCCATCTTCAGGTGTCCGGACACTCCGGCCACCCCTCCAGCGGAGACCTCAGCTCGCTGCAGATCCGTGCTGACGGCTCGGGCAAGTTGGTGACCACCACCGACGCCTTCACCGCCGAGGATCTGCTGGGCGGCGCCAAGACCGCCATCATCATCCACGAGAAGGCGGACAACTTCGCCAACATTCCGCCGGAGAAGTACCAGCAGGTCGTTGGTGGCGCCCCCGGCCCCGATCAGGCGACCTTGGCCACCGGCGACGCCGGCAGTCGGGTGGCGTGCGGTGTTATCGGCGCAGGCTGACAGCCGGATCGATTTTGCCGGGTCGCCCCGGCCCACCGTCGGCGTCGAATGGGAGTTCGCTCTCGTCGACGCCGACACTCGTGATCTGAGCAACGGCGCCGCCGAGGTGATCGCCGAAGTCGGCGAGAGCCCGCACGTGCACAAGGAGCTGCTGCGCAACACCATCGAGATCGTCACCGGCATCTGTGAGAACACCGGTGAGGCGATGGACGACTTGCGCAGCACGCTCGGCCCCGTGCGCAAGATCGTGCACGACCGCGGCATGGAACTCTTTTGCGCAGGCACCCACCCGTTCGCGAAATGGTCGGCCCAACAGCTGACCGACGCGCCGCGGTATGCCGAACTGATCAAGCGCACCCAATGGTGGGGTCGCCAGATGTTGATCTGGGGTGTGCACGTGCACGTCGGGGTGTCCTCGGCGCACAAGGTGATGCCGATCATCTCCTCGCTGCTCAATCAGTACCCACACCTGTTGGCGCTCTCGGCGTCCTCACCGTTCTGGGACGGTGAGGACACCGGCTATGCCAGCAACCGGGCGATGATGTTCCAGCAGTTGCCCACCGCAGGCCTGCCGTTCCAATTCCAGACCTGGCCGGAATTCGAAGGCTTCGTCCACGATCAGAAGAAGACCGGCATCATCGACCATCTCAACGAGATTCGCTGGGACATCAGGCCGTCGCCACACCTGGGCACCGTCGAGGTACGGATCTTCGACGGAGTCTCCAACGTGCGGGAGCTGGGTGCGCTCGTGGCGCTGACCCACTGCCTGATCGTCGATATGGACCGCAGGCTCGATGCGGGCGAGCAGTTGCCGACGATGCCGCCCTGGCACGTACAGGAGAACAAGTGGCGAGCGGCCCGCTACGGCCTGGACGCCGTGATCATCCTGGATTCCGACAGCAACGAGCGGTTGGTCACCGAAGACCTCGATGACTTGCTGAATCACCTTGAGCCGGTGGCCAAATCACTGGGATGCTCCGAAGAGCTCGCCGCGGTGACCGACATCTATCGCGGCGGCGCTTCCTATCAACGGCAGCGCCGGGTGGCCGAGGAGAGTGACGGTGACCTGCGCGAGGTCGTAGACGCCCTCGTCGGCGAACTCAAGCTGTAGCGCATTGACCAACCCAGGGGCGAGGACCATCCTGGCCTCATGATGGTCTCACCGATGTTTCCTCTCGAAGTAGCCATGTTGCCCGGTCAGGAACTGCCGCTGCGGATCTTCGAACCGCGCTACGTGGCGATGGTGGGCGACTGCATGGCCATGCCGGAGCCGTCTTTCGGGGTGGTGTTGATCTCGGCCGGCCGGGAGGTGGGCGGCGGTGACCGCCGGTGCGATGTCGGGGCACTGGCCAAGATCGTGGACTGTCAGGAATTCGGTGTCGGCAAGTTTCGGCTGCTGTGTGTGATGGGTGAACGAATCCGGGTGCAGCGCTGGCTCGAGGACGATCCGTATCCACGCGCCGAGATCGAACTCTGGCCCGACGAAACCGACGGGCCGGCGGATGCCGCCCGCATCGGCGATGTCGAAGACCGGATGGTGGCCCTGCTCGACCGCATCGGCGAGGCACGCGGCACGCCGATCCGTAGCCGTGAGATCGTGGAATCGGCCGGAGTGGATCCGGAGAATCGCTTGTATGCCTTGGCTGCTCGGCTACCCATGGGGCAAGCCGACCGTTATTCGCTGCTGGCCGCGCCTTCAGAAGCGGCCCGGCTCGACGTGCTCAGTGAGGCGGTGGACACCGTCACCGCGATGGTGGAGTTTCAGCTTTCGGAGTAGACCCGGATACTCAGCTCATGGCTTCGCACCTGACCGCCTCGGACGGAACCGAACTGGTTGTTGAAGTCGAAGGCGTCGGACCGCCCGTGGTTTTCGTGCACGGGTCCAACGGTGGTCTGGATTCGTGGGCCGAGATCGCTGCGCGGCACTTCGCCACTGCCACGGTGCCGGACCACGTTGCCGATGTGCTTCAGAGCTTCTTTGCAGCTGTACACGGTTCGCGTTCGTAGCGCTGTGGCGGAGATTTCGCGATTCTGTCGCCACAGCGCTACGAACGCAGACACCAAACCTGTTCGTTCGCAAGGAAACCAGCTCGCCATCCCGAAAATTATTCGGTCAGAACACCTTCGACGAACTCGGTGGCCATCGATCCCTCGGTGATGTCGGCGGGCATGCTGCGGTGGTAGCGCGCCATCAGGTCGTCGGCCGGCAGTGCGCCCACCTCCCAGCAGTGTTCGCTGAGCCAGTCGGGGACGTGGGCGCGGTCTTCGATGAACCACAGCTGCTCCGGATCGGGCATGTCTTCACCGGCTTCGGCAGCCTCGGCGCGCATCTTCTCGATGTGCGCGCGACGGCGGGCCAGGTGATCCTCGGAAAAGAATCCGGCGCTGAAAGCCTCGACTGCGATCCGGCTGTCCCGCGCCGACAGTTCGGTGATCCGCTCGAACAGCAGGTCCTGCGCGTCGGCGGGCAGATACGGCAGCAAGCCTTCGACCGACCACGCCGTCGGCTCGGTCACGTCGAAACCCGCATCCAGCAAAGCCTTCGGCCAATCCTGGCGTAAGTCGACCGGAACGGCCACCTGCCTGGCCTTGGGCACAACCCCGTGCGCCGCGAGGACCTCCTCCTTGAACTGGAGCACCTGCGGCTGGTCGATCTCGAACACCACGCTGTCCTGGATCCAGGGCAACCGCCAGGCGCGAGCATCCAGGCCGGCGGCCAGGATCACCGCCTGGCGGATCCCCGCCGCGCCCGCGGCGACGAAGAACTCGTCGAACCACTTGGTGCGGGACGCGGCGTAACCGCCGATGGCGCGAATGCGCTGGGCCATCGCGCCGGTGGGCGGACTCCAGCCCCGCGCACCCGCGGCGTCGAGAAACATCTGGGCATACGGGTCGGTGAACAGCGGAGTTACGGCGGCGGACTCTGCAGCGCGAGCCATCGCCACCCCGAGCGCGGTGGCGCCCACGCTCTCGGTGACGTCCCAGCTGTCGTCGTTAGTTCTGGTCATCGGTTCCAGTCTCCCCGAACTCGGCCATCTCGTCTCGGGTCAGCAGGTTCTCGCGGTTGCGCTGCTCCCGGTAGGCCAATTGCCCGACGCGGTTGGCGATCACGGGCGCGGTGATCAGCGTGAACATGCCGGTGAGGATCACCATGCCGATATCGGTGTGGCCCCGCAGCCGGATCGCGGCGCCGGCCAGGACCAGCAGCAACCCCAGCACCTGTGGCTTGGTCGCCGAATGCATCCGCGACATGGTGTCGCCGAACCGCACCACGCCGATCGCGGCGGTGAGTGCCAGTGTCGAGCCGGCCAGGATCAAGACCGCGGTGACGATGTCGAGGATGTTCATGGCGCCCGCTTCCGCCGCGGCTCATCGGTGTCGGGCACACGGAAGCGCGCCACGCTGACCGAACCGACGAAGCTGATCAACGCCAACGCGGTCAGGCTGTAGGTCACCGTGGTGTCCAGGCTGTACGCCGCCCAGGTTCCGATACCGCACAGCGTGACGGCCACCAGGGTGTCCAGCGCGACCAACCGATCCAAGGTGCTCGGCCCCGCCAACAGACGAAACATCGTGATCGCCGCGGCGGCGGTCAACATGACCGCGGCGATCGTCCACACGGTACTCATGCGCGATCCGCCTCCTTGTTGGCCACGGGACGCCAATCGGCCTCACGCTCGAAAGCCGCCACCAAAAGCCGCTGCAGGGTGTCGATCTGGTTGTGGAAATTTTTGATCGCCCGGTCGGAACTCACGTCGACGACGTGTACGTAGATCAACCGCCGGGTCTGATCGATCTCCAACACGATGGTTCCCGGGGTCAGGTTCAAGATGTTGACCCCGAGGGCCAGGACCAGATCCGACTTGATCGCCAGATGTGCCCGCAGCACCGCATTGACCGGCGGGGGTCCGGGGCGGACAGCAAGCCACGCCATCTGGAACGAAGACATGAACAGCCAGACGCTGACCCGAATGACCAACCGCGCCAACGACAACAGATGGACCCGGCCCTCCACCGGGACGGCGGGCAGTGGCAGCAAGTACGTGATCAGCAGGGCGATGGCCAGGCCCGAGAGAATGTTGGCCGCCGAGACGTTGCCCCACAACAGCATCCACACCAGGATCAGCCAGCACACGATCCAGGCCCGAAGCAGCAGCCACCTCATAGTTGAGCACCCCCCAGCACCGCCGAGATGTACTGTCCGCGATCCAATACCTCGGCCGCGGCGCGCTCGCTGTAGGAGAAGATCGGCCCCGCGGCCACGGTCAAGGCCAGCCCCACCACGATCAAAGCGCCGGTCGGAGCCAACATTCCCACCGGCATGCGCCCCACGCTGTCGCGATCGGCGAACGCGATGTCTTGGCTGTCGTCGAGCAACACGGCCGGGGCCGCCGCGGCCAGATGACCTTCGGGCGCATCAGCGCGGGCCCGCCAGAACGCCTTCGTCCACACCCGGGCCACCACGTACAGCGTCAGCAGGCTCGTGACCACACTGCCGGCGACCAAGATCCAGGCCAGCACGGAACCGTTCGCGGCGCCGGCTTCCAACAGCGCCACCTTGCCGATGAAGCCCGAGAAGGGGGGAATGCCACCGAGGTTCAGCGCGGGCACCACGAAAACGAACGCGAGCACCGGGCTGGCCGCGGCGAGCCCGCCCAACCGCTGCAGCGTCGACGCCCCCGCCTGCCGCTCGATCAGGCCGACCACCAAGAACAGCGTGGTCTGCACCACGATGTGGTGGGCCACGTAGTAGATCGCGCCGGACATGCCGAGTTGGTTGGCCAACGCGACGCCGAACACCATGTAGCCGATGTGGCTGACCAGGGTGAAGGACAGCAGCCGTTTGATGTCGCTCTGGGCGATCGCACCGAGGATGCCCATGATCATGGTGAGCAGACCCGCCACCAGCAGCACATTGTCCAGCTCACCACCCGGGAACAGCAGGGAATGTGCCCGGATGATTGCGTACACACCGACTTTCGTCAGCAAGCCGGCGAATACCGCGGTGACCGGTGCGGGCGCGGTGGGGTAGGAGTCGGGCAGCCACGTCGACAGCGGAAACACCGCGGCCTTGATGCCGAACGCCACGAGCAGCACCGCGAACAATGCCGTGCGGGTGCCCGTCGAGATGTCACCGAGGCGCAGCGCCAGCTCGGCCATGTTGAGCGTCCCCGTCGCCGCGTACACCAGCGCGATGCCGAGCAGGAAGATCAGCGACGACACCATCGAGACCAGCACGTAGGAGATGCCGGCCCGGACCCGGTCCTCACTGGCACCGATGGTCAGCAGGACGAAGCTCGCGGCCAGCAACACCTCGAAGCCGACGAACAGGTTGAACAGGTCACCGGCGAGGAAGGCGGTGCACACACCGGCCGACAGCACCATGTAGGTGGGCAGGAAGATCGACGTCGGCTGGCGTCCGTCGCCGTCGCGGATACCCTGCCCGATGGCGTACGCGACCACCGCCAGCAACACGATGGCCGAGACCACCAGCATGAGCGCCGAAAGCCGGTCCACCACCAGCGTGATGCCCAACGGTCCCATCCCCGGCACGCTCTGCCCCCACCCGCCGACGTGCAGCACCAAGGTGCCGTCCCGGTCGGCCAGGTAGACCAGCGTCGCGCACACCACGACCACGGCCGTCAGGGCGAACTGGGCGATGATTCGCTGCAACCGGGGACGGCGCCCGGCCACCAGCGTCGCCGCCGCAGCCAGCGCCGGGATCAACACCGGCAACGGGATCAAGGCCTGAGCGGTTATCACTTCGACCCCTCGAATCCCGGCAGCGCATCGAGTTCGTCGGGCGCATCGGTGTCGCGGTGCGGCTCGGCCACCGGAATGACTTCTTCTTCCTGAGCACTCGACCGCTGGGAGACGCGGGTGTCCTCAGGATCGTTACCGACCTCTTCGACCGTGGTCAGTCGATACGAACGGTAGGCCAGCGCCAGGACGAATGCGGCCAGCCCCATGCTGATGACGATCGCGGTGAGGATCATCCCCTGGGCCAGCGGATCGGCATCGGTGGTGGCGCCGTTGCTGGTACGCCCGCGGATCGGCGGATTGCCCCCCCGGCCGCCGACGGTCAGGATCAACAGGTTGACCGCATTGCCGATCAGCAACAGCCCCAGCAACATCCGGGTCAGATTGCGCTCGAGCAGCAGGTACACACCGGCGCTGGTGAGGCCGCCGATGATGATCAGGGTGATCAGGAACGTCGTCATCGGGCGATCTCCGTATCCACGCGGGCGCCGAGGCTACGCAAGATGTCCAGCACCAAACCGACGACGATGAGATACACCCCCAGATCGAAGAACAACGCGGTCACCATCTTGACCGAACCCAGCACCGGCACGTCGAACTGCAGGACCGCAGAGGACAACGCGGGCGCGCCCAACAGGATTGAGGCCACCGCCGTACCCGCCGAGAGGCCGAGTCCGGTGCCGAGGATCTTGCCCGCGTCGAGCGGCAGTGTCTCGCCCAACTCGTAGCGGCCACCGGCCAGGTACCTCAGCACCAGCGCCAGGCCGGCGGTCAGCCCGCCCGCGAAACCGCCGCCGGGGGTGTTGTGGCCGGCGAAAAAGAAATACGCCGAGAGCACCATGATGAGCGGGAAGATGACGCGCGTCGCGACTTCCAGTACCAGGGAGCGGTGTCGCGGGTCGCGTAGCTCACTGCCGCGCAGCCAGGTGACGTCGCCGACGGCCGGGCTGTATGCGCCGATGGGGCCGATGTCGGGCTGGCCGACGGCCGTGCTGACCCGCGGTGCGGAGCCGAATCGCTGATGCCGGAACACCAGCGACGCCACACCCGTGGCGGCGACCAGCAGCACCATCACCTCGCCCATGGTGTCCCAGGCGCGGATGTCGACCAGTAGCACGTTGACCGCGTTGTTGCCGTGCCCGCGGTAGTAGGCGGCGTCGGGAATCAACTCGGCGACACCCGCGCCCGTGCGCGCGGCCATCGCGAACACCGCCAGCGTCGTGACTGCGGCGCCCACCGCCAGTGCCAATGCCGCGCGCGGCAGCCGGTGCCGGTTGATGTTGGTGGCGTCGGCCTCGGCGGGCAGGATCCGGAGGACCAGCACGAAGATCACCAAAATCAGTGTCTCGACCAGGAATTGGGTCAATGCCAGATCGGGCGCACCGTGGAAGGCGAAGATCGCGCCGCAGCCGTAACCGGTCACCCCGACCAGCAGCACCGCGGCCAGCCGGTTGCGCATCACCGTCGCGCCGATCGCGGCGGCCAACATCAGCAACCCGACCACCACCTGCAGCGGTGAATCCCACAGCGCGATATCCGGACGGTCCCTCGCTCCCAGCGCCAGCATCACGATGGGCAGCACCACCAGCGTCGTCAGGATCACCGACTGGGTGGCCGGCAGCGAGCCGCGCTGAGTCTCGCCTGTCAGCCGCACCGAGGCGATGTCCAGGCCGCGGATCACCGCGTCATACATGCGGTCGGCGTTACCGAGTGGCCGATAGGCGAACCGGGTTCGGGGCAAGCGGTTCCGTCCGAAGAACACCGCGGTGCCGACGGCGAGCACCACCACCGACAACAACAGCGGCAGGCCGAGTCCGTGCCACAGCGCCAGGTGGTAGCCCGACCCGCCTGGCATGGTGTCGGCGTATTCGTCGAGCACCGAGTCCATCCCGGCCGGCCACAACCCGAAGCCCAGGCCGGCGGCGCCAAGGACCGCCGGTGCGGCAAGGAAAGTCACTGAAGGACGGTGCATTTCAGCGACCCGGGTGCTCGGCTGCGGCCGGCCCTTGTCGGAGAACGCGCCCCACATGAAACGCAAGCTGTACATGGTGGTGAACACCGAGCCGACGACGATGCCGGTCAGCACCCACGGAGCCGATGAACCGAGCGCCGGGCTGTGCATGACCGTTTCGAGGTCGGCCTCCTTGGCGACGAACCCGAAGAACGGTGGCAGCGCGGCCATGCTCGCGGTCGCACACGCGGCGATGATCAGCAGCGGCTTGCACTGGCGCCCCAAGCCGGCGAGGCGGCGGATGTCGCGGGTGCCGGTGGCGTGGTCGATGATGCCCACCACCATGAACAGCCCGGCCTTGAACATCGCGTGTGCACACAGCATGGCCAGCCCGGCCAGCATCATGTCGCTGCCGCCGGTGCCCACCATCACGGTGATCAGGCCGAGTTGGCTGACCGTGCCGAACGCCAGGATCAACTTCAGGTCGTATTCACGGACAGCCCGCCAGCCGGCCAGCAGCATCGTGAGCAACCCGAGGCCGATGACCATCGGCCGCCACAGCGGTGTCTCGGCGAAGCCCGGCGCCATCCGAGCCACCAGATACACACCGGCCTTGACCATCGCCGCGGCGTGCAGGTAAGCGCTGACCGGAGTCGGTGCGGCCATCGCGCCCGGCAGCCAGAAGTGCATGGGCACAATCGCCGACTTGGACAGCGCGCCGATGAGGATCAGTGCTATTCCGATCGCGGCCGCGGTGCCGCCCGGGGGAGAGGCGATCAACTCCGAGAGCCGATAGGTGCCCGACAGGTGGCCCAGTATGACGATGCCGACCAGCATCGCCAGCCCGCCGAACGTCGTCACCAACAGCGCCTGGGTGGCCGCGCGTCGGCTCGTCGCGCGCTCGGCGTAGTGTCCGACCAGCAGGAACGACAACACCGTGGTGGTTTCCCAGAAGATGTAGAGCACCAGCATGTTGTCGCTGACCACCAGGCCGAACATCGATCCGGAGAAGGCGACCAACTCGGCGGCGAAGCTGGGCAATCGTTTCTCGATCTTGCCGTCGTGGTGGTGGAAATACTCGCCGCAATAGAACAGCACCAACGCGCCGATCGCGAGCACCAGCACGCTCATGATGGCGGCCAGCGAGTCGAAGCGCAGGGAGATGTCCATCGACAGCTCGTGCACCCACGGGATGCGCACGGTCGGGACGCGGTCGTGGCTCGGCCAGTTCATGCCGACCCAGATCAGGGAGCCGAGCGGCACCAAGGCCAGGGGATAGAACGCTCGTCGGCCCCATTTGGCCACCAGGAGTGGCGCCAGCGCGGTGGCGACCGCGTGGGCGAGCAGAACGGCGAGCATGGCACTCCGATCGGGTGTGGGTCGGGGTGTCGGCTACCGATGAGCGCTTGCGCGAAGAGCACCGGCAGAGAGCTATGTACTGATTAGTGGCATTCTACGTGGGCCGTTTCCCGCCGCGAGAGTGACGCAATTGTTGTGAATTCGCCATGAGGGCGACCACTGCGTCACTCTCGCGCGATTGAGCACCGCCCGCAGAAGTGCCGCAGCCAGACCTACACCCAGGCCGGGGCGCCGTTATGAGAGCCGGGCCGGGCTCATCGAACCGTGAGCCCAGATCGGAATGGCATGTGACGCTACGCCGATGCCCCAACCCATTACCGGCCAGACCGGCCAGAAGTACCAGCCGCCACCGCCGAGTCCCACCGCCAGCCAGATGCCGAGCATGAGCAGAGAGCCGGCGACGTAGGCCGCGAGGTGGATCGTGACGCTCAAGCGCGCGGCCCGCTGTTGGGCGGCATGGCGTCGGGGATCGTTGCGCCGGAGACGGTTGACGGGTAAGTCGGCGACGAGGCGGTGCAACTCGCCGGTGGTCTGCGCCCGGAAGGCCGACTGCAGCCGATCCTCGTACTCGGGCATGGCCAGGTAGCCCTGGGTGAGGGCCTGGCCGAGGTCGTTGGCGGTGCGTTCGCGCTCCCGGTCGCCGGCGCGGGCGGTTTCAACGGTGTGTAAGGCGGTGTCGGCCATCGTCAACTCCCGTGAATCTAGTCAGTGACTAGTTGAACTATCCCACCGGAACTTGGCAGTGTCAAGATTTGGTTGTGGCCGCTTCTCGTTCCGCGAGGTCGCGCAGGGTGATCAGCTGTTTGCGCATCATCACCACGTCGCCCAAGGCCAGCGCCCATCCGACGACCCGCGGGCCGCCGAAGCGCACCCGCACGTGCAGCCGGGTGCCGCCGGCGCTGCCGTGGACGGCATAGGTGACGGCGACCTGCCCAGACTGCACCGTCACATGCTCGTCTTCGCTGAATGAGCGCAGCGTGAAAATCTGCATGAATCGCTGGCCGGTGCTCAGCTGTGCCAGTGCCGGATCTCGGGTGTGTGGGCTGCGGCGGCCGAAGTTGTCGATCAGGTCGTAGCTATAGGGCGCGACGCGCAACTGGCAGAGCCAGCCGAACACGGTCGACGTGGGTGCGTCGATACTGATCGCCCTGTCCGCCGACAGCGCGGAACCGGCGAGCAGAGCGTCGCACGGCAGGGTGGCGCGCTGCTCCTGGGCCGTGGCGCCCCAATTCAGGATCACGTCAGTACATCCGGACGCGGGCGCAGTTGTCCCGCAATGCGTTTCAGGGTCTGGCGCACCGCCACCACATGAGCGCCCGAGCTGATAACCAGGGTGCGGTAGATCTTTCCGTGCAGGCCCGGGAAGGCTGCCCAGGTCTGTGATCGCACCCGGGTGCGGTGCGGACCCAGATCGTCCAGTTCGAAGACCCATTCGTAGATCGAGAACGGGTGGCGACCCTTGAGGACCAGGCGCTGACGCGGCGTGCACTCGCCGATTTTGAAACCGAAGGGTGCGCGCGGCTCGGCGGGATCACCGCACATTGCCCGCAGAACCGCGGCCCATGTCGTAGCAACGTCGGCGTCGACGGTTATGGCATGCTCATCGATATAGGGTAAACGTTCCATATAGAAGGAATGTACTAGATCATGGCACCTCCGCGGAAGCATGAGACCGACGCGATCTTGGACGCGACGCGGGCGCTGGTGCTTGCCGAAGGCCCCAGGGCGGCAAGCGTCGCGGCGATCGCCAAGGTCAGCGGAGCCCCGGCGGGCACGCTGTATCACCGGTTCGGCAATCGAAACGGCGTGTTGACGGCGGCCTGGCTGCGGGCGCTGGAGCGGTTTCAGTCCCGGGCCATGGCGGCGACGGGCGACTCTCCGCTGGAGGCGGCGGTCGCCATGGGCGTGGCTGCCGTGGAGTTCGCGCGTGCGGGTCCCGCAGATGCTCGCCTGCTGCTGACCATCCGGCCCAGCGACCTGCTCGACGGGGCGCCGGACGCGGAGTTCACCGCGACGCTGACGGAGATGAACACCCCACTGGTCGAGCGGCTACGTGAGTTGGCCCTGGGGATTTTCGGTGACGACGGCGCCCGCACGATGGACGCCATGTCACGCGCCGTCGTCGACCTGCCCTACGCCGTCGTGCGCCGACATGCCAACGATGCCGAGTTGCCGGACTGGATGGAGGAGGACCTGGCCGACGCGATCCGGAAGTTGTTGGTTCGGTGACGTCTGTGCCGGACGCAGTGACGAGCGCACAGCTTCTTGGCGGTGTTTCAAGGCATTTCGTGTCAACAAGCTGCACACTCACCACAGTGCACCGGGCGGTATCGTCATGGGGGTGGAATCCGAGACCGAAGCATCACGGGTTGTCTCAACCAGTCGCGAGATCGCCGCACCGGTGGAGGTCATCTTCGAACTCATCGCCGACCCATCGCAGCAACCGCGGTGGGACGGCAACGCGAACCTGGCCGAGGCGCCCTCCGGGCAGCGGGTGCGCGCGGTTGGAGACGTATTCACCATGACGATCAAGCAAGGCGGAAACCGCGAGAACCACATCGTGGAGTTCGAAGAAGGCCGGCGGATCGCGTGGCGGCCATCCGAAGTTGGCAAGGAGCCGCCCGGTCACCTGTGGCGCTGGGAGCTGGAACCGTTGGGCGACAACCGCACCCGGGTCAGCCACACCTATGACTGGACGCAGCTCACCGACGAGAAACGGCTGGTCCGCGCACGGGCGACCACCGCGGACAAGCTGCAAGAATCCATCGACCGGTTGGCGGCTATCGCTGAGACTTAGGAACGGGGCCGGCCAACGCGGCTTGGGGAAACCCCGTGGCTGCGAACCTCAGCGCCCGGCCGCGAACTCCCGCAACGATTCCACCTGCGCCGCATCCAGTGACGGCCGCACGGTCTCACGCGCCTTGGCGACGTCGGCCGCAGTGACGTCGGCGGCGTCGATGGATCGGCGCATCGCCGTCAGCGCGGCCTCCCGCAGCAAGGCCACGCAATCGGCCGCGCTGTAGCCGTCCAACTCGGAAGCCAGACCGTCGAGATCGACGTCGGAGGCCAGCGGAATGGATTTTCCTGCGGTACGCAGGATTTCGCGTCGCGCCTCGGAGTCGGGCGGCTCGACGAACACCAACTTCTCCAACCGGCCCGGTCGCAGCAATGCGGGGTCGATGAGGTCGGGGCGGTTGGTCGCGCCCAGCACGACGACGTCGTTCATCGGTTCGATGCCGTCGAGTTCGGTGAGCAGGGAGGCCACCACGCGATCGGTCACCCCGGAGTCGAAGCTCTGCCCGCGGCGCGGGGCCAACGCATCGATCTCATCGAGGAACACCAGTGACGGAGCCGAGTCACGCGCCCGCGCGAACAGCTCACGCACGGCTTTCTCGGAGGAGCCGACCCACTTGTCCATCAGCTCAGCACCTTTGACGGCATGCACGGACAGCCGTCCGGAACTTGCCAGGGCCCGCACCAAGAAGGTCTTGCCGCACCCGGGCGGGCCGTACAGCAGCACACCGCGCGGCGGCTGGACGCCGAGCCGCTGGAACGTCTCGGGGTGCTGCAGCGGCCACAACACCGCTTCGGTGAGGGCCTGTTTGGTCTCGACCATGTCGCCGACATCGTCGAGGGTCACCGAGCCGACCGACACCTCCTCGGCCGCCGACCGCGACAACGGACGGATCACCGTCAGGGCCCCGGTGAGGTCTTCCTGCCACAGCACCGGCTCATTGCCGTCGGCGCTGGCCCGTGATGCGGCCCGCAGCGCACCCTCCCGGACCAGTGCGGCCAGGTCAGCCACCACGAAACCCGGTGTACGGTCGGCGATCTCGCCGAGATTCAGCTCGGCGGAGGGCACGCCGCGCAGCAGCACCTCCAACAGCGACTTGCGGGTGGTGGCATCCGGCAGGGTCAGGGCGAGCTCACGGTCACACAGATCCGGGGCCCGGAGCCGGGGGTCTACCCCGATGGGAATGGCCGAGGTGGCGACGAACGCCACGCCGCGAGTGGCCACGGCCTCCCGCAGCTCGGCAATGATCAGGGCCGCAACAGGTTCGGGTGTCCGGTCGGCGGCAGTCGCCGGTAACAAGGCGTCGACGTCGGAGATCAGCAACACCCCGCCGCCGTCACGCACCGTGGCGACCGCGTCGGACACCCGGCCCAGCCGGTCATCGGCGGCCAGCGCACCCACTTCCGGCCCGTCGAGTTCCACCAACCGCCGCTCGGCGCACACCGTCCGGACCATGGTGGCCTTGCCGACGCCGGCAGGCCCCGAGATCATAACTCCGAGATTCGGGGCGGCGCCGAGGGTTTCGAGAAGCTCAGGCTCGTCGAGTGACAGTTTGAGCCACTCGGTCAGCTTGCCGGCCTGGACATGGGAGCCCTTGAGATCGTCGAAGCTCACCGCCGGCTCCGTGCGTGCGGGGCTGATCGTGTGCGCGCCGGTGGAATCCGACCGGCTCGGCTCCAACCCCGCCCCCCACGACACCACCGAATTCGGCTGAATGCTCACCGGCCCGGCCGGATCGACCCCGGTCACCGTCAGCAGCTCCGAGGTCCAGGTGATGCCCACCGAAGACGCCAGCGCCGCGGTGGCCGCCGATGTCGACGTGCCCGGCCCCAGATCCCGGGGCAGCAGTGACACGGTGTCTCCGACCGTCATCACCTTGCCCAGCAGGGCTTGCCGCAGCGTCGCCGACGAAATCGAGTCGGTCGCCAGCTTCGACCCGCTCACCGTGACCGCCCGGGCCCCGTACACCGTCACCGGCGCCACGATCACCGTGGCGGTTTCGCGCACCCCCGCATTGGACAGCGTGACGTCATCGAGCAGGGCCGTTCCGGTCGGCGTACCGCTGGGGGCGACCCCGACGACAGCGGCCGTGGTGCGGGAACCGGTCAACGAAACCGCGTCCCATTCGCGCAGTCCCAGCGCTGCGATGGCCTCCGGATGCAACCGGACCACACCGCGACGCGAGTCGAGTGCCGAAGTGTTCAGACGTGCCGTCAGGCGCAGATGCCCGAGCGCGTGATCCTCGTCGACCTCGAGCTGCGACATGTCAGCGGCCCGGCTTTCTCAGCCCGAGCCGCGCCATCGACCGCCGGTGCGGCTGTGCCCGGCGAATCGCACGCCGGGCGGCGCGGCGCTGTTGCGGTTTGTCGTCCCAGGATTCGGGGTGGCTGGCCACCCACTTCTTGGTGCGGATAGCGAACGGTATGTGGATCACGTAGGCCACGATGATCACCATGATCACGATGTAGCCGTAGAACACCGACGCTGCCACGCCGATCGCGACCAGCGCCAGCAACGGCGCCACCATGTTCGGCGACACCGAGAAGGTGTGGATCTTGCGCATGGGGATCCGGCTCACCACGAGCAGCGAGACGCCGATCATCCAGATCGACACCGCCCACTCGCTGGTCCACCAGCCTTCGCCGAACTGCATCTTGGCGGCCAGCAGACCGATCGCGCCGATGGCACCGGCCGGCGCGGGCATTCCGACGAAGTACTCCTTCTCGTACGCGGGCTGATCCACGTCGAGCAGGGCGTTGAAGCGGGCCAGCCGCAACACGATGCACACCGCGTACAGCAGCACCACGATCCAACCGATCCGCGAGTGCGACAGCAGCGTGCCGTACACGATGAATGCCGGTGCCACACCGAAATTCACCGCGTCGGCCAGCGAGTCGATCTCCTCGCCCATCTTGGAGGTGGCATTGAGCATCCGGGCCACCCGGCCGTCGAGCGCATCGAGGATCGCCGCGACGGCCAGAAATGCCATCGACTCGGTAGGCCGGCCGTCGAGCGCCATCTTGACCGACGACAGACCCAGGCAGATCGCGGCCACCGTCATCGCGCTCGGCAGCATCCGCACGCTGAACGGCGGCGGTTTCATGCGGCCCCTGATCAACGAAGGCGGCCTCACACGCGGTTTGATCATGGCAACTCCGCCAGGACGGTCTCTCCGGCCAGCGTCCGCTGGCCCCGGGTGACGAGCACTTTCGAACCAGCGGGCAGGTAGGTGTCCAGCCGGGAGCCGTAGCGGATCAGCCCGTACGTCTCGCCGATGTCGAGCTTGTCGCCGACGTGCGCGTCGCACACGATGCGGCGGGCGATCAGCCCGGCGATCTGCACGGCGATCACCTCAACCCCCTCGGGAGTACGGATGACCACGCTGTTGCGTTCGTTGTCCTCGCTTGCGGCTTCGAGCTCAGCGGAGTGGAAGCGTCCGGGTCGGTGCTGCACGGCCACCACGTCACCGCCGATCGGGGCCCGCTGCACATGTGCGTCGAGCACTGACAGGAAAATGCTGATCCGCGGCCGCGGGGTGGCGGGCAGGCCCAGCTCCGCGGGCGGGTCAGCGTCCTCGATCAGACACACCAGCCCGTCGGCCGGGGCGACCACCACCCCGGGGCGGGTCGGTGCCACCCGCGGCGGGTGCCGGAAGAACGCCGCGTTCGCCCCGGCAGCCAGCAGGCCGGCCCGGCGCACCCAGCGCCGCTTGCGGCCAAGGGCCGCGACGGCGAGGCTGGCGCCGACGAACGGGAGGCCCGCCGAGTGCATCGGCGGAACACTGGATCGCACCAGCGCCACAAGGCGTTCTGGTCCGGACTGGAGATCGGGGCGTCTGGCCATCGGGAGGATTCTACGTGCGCGGGGTGTCAGGATTGCGCGTCAGGATTGCCGGCTGAGGTCCCACACCGGAACAGCCGACCCGGCCGCAAGTTCGGTGGTGTCCTCGGCGATCTCCAACAGGCAGTTCGCCGAGGCGAGCCAGCGCAGATGATGCGAAGCCGGGGGACCGTAGCTGCTCACCGAATCCCCGGTCAGCACACCCCGCCGGAACTGCCGCTTTCCGCGCGGCGACGTCAGATCCTCGCTCAGCTGTGCGGTGCGCCGCGGCCGGTCCGGTTCGGCCAGGCCCATCGCGGCACGCAGCGGCGAACGGACGAACACCTCGAACGACACGAGCGCACTCACCGGATTGCCGGGCAATGTGATGATCGGGACTCCGTTGACGGTGCCCGCGCCCTGGGGCATACCGGGCTGCATCGCCACCTTCACGAACTCCACCTGATCCGACAATGAGTCCTTGACCACCTCGTACGCACCCGCACTGACGCCGCCGGTGGTGATGATCAGATCCGCATCGCCGGCGTGCTCCGCCAGGGCGGCGCGGAAGGCGTCGACGTCGTCGGCGGACATCGGGGCGATGGTGGCCTGGGCGCCGGCGTCGCGGGCCGCGGCGGCCAGCATCACCGCATTCGACTCATAGATCTGCCCCGGCTGCAGCTCTGCGCCGGGAGCCACCAACTCGGTGCCGGTGGACATCACCATCACCCGTTGCGGCGGCAGCACGGGCAGAGTGGCCAGCCCCAACGCGGCAGCCAGGCCGAGCGTGGCGGGGGTGATCACCTGACCGGCGTGCAGCACTGTGGTGCCGGCGGTGACGTCCTCACCGGCCCGGCGGATGTGCTGGCCGCCCCGGGCCGCCGCGCGGATCGTCACGGTGTCCGTCGCCGCATCGGTGGCCTCGACCGGGACCACCGCGGTGGCGCCGGACGGCAACGGTGCCCCGGTCATGATCCGGTGCGCGGTGCCGGGCTGCAGCGTCAGCAGGTCGGTGCGGCCGGCCGGGATGTCCTCGGCCACCGGCAGCCGCACCGGGGTGTCCTCGGTGGCGGACGCGACATCGTCGGCGACGACGGCATAGCCATCCATCGCCGAGTTGTCGAAACCCGGTAGGGACAGCGGGGCCACCACGTCGGCGGCCAGCACCAACCCGAGCGTGTCGTTCAACGGAAGATCTTGTGGTGGCCGGGCTTTGATCAGCCCGGCGACCACCAACTGGTGTTCTTCGACCGTCCGCATGGTCACACCGGGAAGGTGACGCCGGTGAGCTCCTCGGAAACCGCCCACAGCCGGCGCTGCAATTCTTGGTCGTGCGACTGCTTGCTGGAGGACACGAGCTCCGGGTAGCCGCGGACTTCCCGGAATCCGTCCGGTCCGTAGTACTGACCGCCGCGAACCTCGGGATCGGTGGCCGCGCGCAGCGTGGCCAAAGCGCCCTTCTGCGCGCTGTTGACGAGCAAGGCGGTGACCTGGTCGACACCGGGCAGCCCGGCGCCGGGGATGTGGCGGGTGAGCTCGGTGGCCGAAACTCCGGGATGGGCGGCGACCGCGATGGTCGGCTCGTCCTTGGCGGCCAGGCGGCGCTGCAGCTCGTAGGTGAACAGCAGGTTCGACAGCTTGGACTGACCGTAGGCGGCGACGCGGTTGTAGCTGCGCTCCCACTGCAGGTCATCGAAGTGGATGGCGGCCTGGATGCGGTGCGCGACGCTGGCCACCGCGACGACGCGTGACCCGTCGACCGGCAGCAGGTGATCGAGCAGCAGACCGGTCAGCGCGAACGCACCCAGATGGTTGGTGCCGAACTGCAGCTCGAAGCCGTCGACGGTGGTCTGCTTGGGCGGGTACATCACGCCGGCGTTGTTGATCAGCAGGTCGATCCGCGGATAGGCGGCCTTGAGTTCGTCGGCCGCGGTGCGGACCGAATCCAGCGAACCCACATCCAGCTGCTGCAGCTTGAGGTCCGCCTTCGGCGCCGCGGCGGTGATCCGGTCGACGGCCTGGCGGCCCTTGTCCAGGTTGCGTACCGCGACGACGACGTGCGCGCCCCTGGCGGCGAGCACACGCGCGGTCTCGTATCCCAGACCGGTGTTGGAGCCGGTGACGATCGCGATCCGGCCGGACTGATCGGGGACGTCGGCCTCTGTCCACTTGGAATTGGCGCTCATGAGTGTTGAACATACGGAACGCGGGTGCTGGACGGCACCCCGGAGCCATAGCAGGGTGGGAGTCATGCGCAAACTGCAGGCAGTCGTGCTCACCGTGCTGCTGTGTCTGGCCGGCTGTTCCTCGAACGACTCGGCCGCAGATCCGTTGTCCGAGTGGAACGACGCAGCGGCGAAGAATTCCATCACCGAGTTCGTCGCGCGGGTCACCTCCGCGGACACGCCGGATTTCGTCGCGCCGCAGGAGCGCATCGCGGTATTCGACAACGACGGCACGTTGTGGGCCGAAGCGCCGCTACCGTTCCAGGCGGCGTTCGTCATCGACGAGCTCAAACGCCGGGCACCGCAAGAGCCGGCGCTGGCCGCCGACCCGATGGTGCAGGCGGCGCTGCAGGGCGATGTCGCGGCCCTGCTCGCCGGTGACCGGCATGAGGGGCTGCTGCGTGTGCTGGCGCTCACCCACACCGGGATGACCACCGACGAGTTCAACCAACGGGTGACCGACTGGATGGCGACCGCGCGTCATCCCCGATTCGACAAGCCCTACGACCAACTGACCTATGAGCCACAGCAACAGCTTCTGAAATACCTGCGGGACAATGGTTTCCGTACCTTCATCGTTTCCGGTGGCGGAGCGGATTTCATGCGGGTGTTCTCGCAGCGGGTGTACGGTATCCCGCCCGAGCAGGTCGTCGGCTCCACCGGCACCACGAAATACGAACTGCGCGATGGTAAGCCAGTGCTCGTCAAGACCCTGGACTACGTGTTCGTCGACGACAAGACCGGCAAGCCGTCGGGGATTCACGAGTTCATCGGCCGTCGCCCGATCCTGGCGGTCGGCAACAGCGATGGTGACCAGGCGATGCTGGAGTACACCACGATCGACAACCCACGCCCCAGCCTCGGTGTACTGGTCCACCACACCGACGCCGACCGCGAGTACGCCTATGACGCCCACCCGCCGTCGTCCGGAAAACTGGTCAGCGCGCTGCAGGCGGCCGGCCCCAACGGCTGGGCCGTCGTGGACATGAAGAACGACTGGAAGACGGTGTTCGCCCAGTGAAGTTGGTTGATCCGGCCCACCCGCCCAGCGCCAAGGCGCCACTGGTCTGGGCGCTGAGCGCAGCCATCCCGTGGGCGGCGCTGATCCTGGCCCAGTTGATCTGGCTGGCAATCGATCCCCGGATGCCGTGGCTGCACGGTGCCGCTGCGGCCGTCACCGTCCTGGGTGCGGTGATGTTCATCGTGGTGGTCCCGATGTGGCGGTACCGCGTGCACCGGTGGGACATCAACGTCGGATCCGGAACGCCCGCGGTGTACACCCGCACCGGTTGGCTGGTGCAGGAGCGGCGCATCGCGCCGATCTCCCGGGTGCAGACCGTGGACACCTACCGAGGGCCGCTGGACCGGCTCTTCGGGCTGGCCAACGTGACGGTGACGACGGCGTCCTCGGCCGGGGCCGTGCGGATCGTGGCACTCGACGACTATGTCGCCGAGCAGGTGGTGGCGCAGCTGACCGATATCGCGGCGATCGGCGAGCAGGACGCCACGTGACCACACCGGCCGGGCCGCCCACCGACCGGCAGTGGCAGCGGCTGAGCCCCCGCATGCTGCTGGTCCACCCGGTCCATGAAGTCCTGCAACAGATACCGCTGCTGATCGGCGCGGTGGTGCTCGGCTCGGCGACCGGCAACCAGGGGTGGACCATCGCGGCGATAGGCCTGACCGTCGCCGTGGGTCTGGCACGGTGGTTCACCACCAGCTACCGCATCGAACCCGACGAGGTGCAACTGCGCACCGGGTTGCTGCAGCGCAAGGTGCTCGCGGTGCCGCGCAACCGGATCCGGTCGGTATCCACCGACGCCCGGCTGCTGCACCGGATGCTCGGGTTGACCGTGTTGAAGATCAGCACCGGGCAGGAAGCCAAGGGAGACACCGAGTTTGCGCTCGATGCGGTCGAGGCGCAGCAGGTGCCCAGGCTGCGCGCGATCCTGCTGGCCGACGCCGAACCGGCCGCCGATGCGCCGGCAGGCCGCCAACTGGCCCGCTGGCAACCGTCCTGGCTGCGCTACAGCCCGCTGAGTTTCACCGGCCTGGCCATGATCGCCGCCGCGGCCGGCGTGATCTACCAAGCCGGTGCGGGTGCGGCACTGCGGGCACCGCTGGCGCACTATGGGATCGTGGTCGCCGAACGGCTGGGCGTGCTGGTCAGTGTGGTGGCCGGCGCCGTGGTGATCGTGATGGCCTCGGTGACGCTCTCGGTGCTGCGGTCCCTGCTCACCTACGGAAACTTGGTACTGACCCGCAGAGACATTCCCGGAAAGAACGGAGTGCTGCACCTGCAGCACGGGCTGCTGCGGCTACGTGAGCACACCTACGACATGCGGCGGATGCGCGGCGGCACCTTGCGTGAGCCGCTACTGGTCCGCGCGTTCGGCGGCGCGCGCCTGGACGCGGTGATGACCGGTATCGGCGGTGAGGGCGAGGCCTCCCTTCTGCTACCGCCGTGCCCGGCGGTCACCGCCCGGACCGTGCTGGCCGAATTGATCGACGATCCGGAGGCCGTAGAGGCCCCGCTGCAGGCCCACGGACCGGCGGCGGTGCGGCGGCGCTGGACCCGTGCCGTGGCCCTGCCGGTGCTGGCCGGTGTGGCGCTGGCGCTGGTGGGCGTGCCGGTGTGGGTGTGGGTGCTGTGGGCGCTGTTGCTGGGGTGCGCCTGCCTGATGGCGGCCGACCGGGCCCGGTCCCTGGGGCATCTGGTGCGCGACGGCTGGCTGGTGGCCCGCGCCGGAAGCCTGGAGCGCCGCCGGGATCACCTGGACACCGCCGGCATCATCGGATGGACGGTGCGGCAGACGTTTTTCCAGCGTCGCGCCGGAGTGGCCACCTTGATCGCCGCGACGGCGGCAGGGGAGAAGCGCTACCAGGTGCTCGACGTGCCGGCCGAACAGGCCTGGTCGGTGGCAGCGGCCGCCACCGCGTGGGTGGCCGACAACGCGTGGGCAACCGGGCCGGAAGGCCCCGAGTTGCGCTGAATTCGAGGGCGTTTACTGTCGCTGCATGGCTATCGGTGGAGTGCTGTTCGACATCGATGGTGTGCTGGTGACCTCCTGGCAACCCATCGACGGGGCGGCCCAGACACTGCGGGTACTGGCCGACAACGAGATCGCCCGGTCCTACCTGACCAACACCACCACCCGCACCCGTGCGCAGATCGCCGACCTGCTGACCGAGGCCGGCATGGACGTCGCCGCCGACGAAGTCATCACCGCCGCGGCGCTGACCGCCGAATATGTGCGCGACCGCTATCCCGGTGCCCGATGTTTCCTGGTCAACAGCGGGCAGATCGGTGAGGACATGCCCGGCGTCGACATCGTCTACTCCAGCGACTTCGCCGGACCGGCCGCCCCCGACACCCCGGACGTGGTGCTGCTCGGCGGGGCCGGTCCGGAGTACAACCACCTCACGCTGAGCTGGGTCTACGACTGGATGGCACAGGGTGTGCCGGTGGTGGCCATGCATCGCAGCACCGCGTGGACCACCACCGACGGGTTGCGGGTGGATACCGGCATGTATCTGGCCGGCATGGAGGAGACCTCGGGGCGCAGGGCCACCGCCGTCGGCAAACCCGCTCCGGAAGGATTCCTGGCAGCGGCCAACCGGCTCGGCGTCGACCCCGAAGAGATGTACATGATCGGCGACGACCTGAACAACGACGTCCTGGCCGCCCAGGTGGTGGGGATGGCCGGGGTGCTGGTGCGCACCGGGAAGTTCCGCCAGGCCACGTTGGATCGTTGGGCCGCAGACGAATTCGCGATGCAGCCCAATTTCGTGATCGACTCGGTCGCAGACCTTCCCGAACTGTTGGGGCTGTAGCCCCGGCTACACCGTGTAGCGGCGGTCGTACCCGGCCTGGCGATCGGCGATCTGCTGCGCGCGGTCGTAGGTCAACTGGTCGGCCGTGGTGTTGGGGTCGTTGGCCAAGATGTCCTTGACCTCCGAAACATTCACCACCTGCGTCGTCACCGCCGGCATGTTCTCGGCATCGGGATCGACACCCTGGAAACGCATCGAGATGGTGCCCTGATTCAGCCCGCCGGTCGACACCCAATTGGCCACGCCCGGATCGTTTTTCGACACCACGATGGTGTACGTGCCGTCGGCGTTCTTGACCGCCTGACTGTTGTTCAAGCTGGTCTGCTGATTGCGGGTGTCGTTGGTGATGGTCCAGTCGTTGGTCACCGGCACCACGAAGTACTCGGCATCAGCGGGATCGACGGTGATGATCATCGCCTCGTCGTCTTTGAGCTGGAAGTAGCCGGCGCTCTGCAACTGCGTGGAGAGGAACTGGGCGTTGTGCTGCGGCTGAGACAGCGTGTTGGGTTCGCCGGTGGCGCCGGTGGCCACCGACATGTAGGTGTTCTCACCGCTGATCCCGGTGACCAACATCAAGATGGCGGTCTCGGTGGACGACACCAGCAGCGGTGCCTTGTCGAACGCCGGAATGATCGACACGAGCGAGAGCAGGAGCGGGTTCTTCACCACCGTCTCGCCGATACCCGGGATGGCGAACCCGCCGATCTGGCTGAACAAGCTACTGGGCGGCCCGGCGGTCTTCTCGATGGTCAGCCTCATCGGCGTCTCGGTATTCCAGTCGCCCAAGGTGTTTCGCGTGGCGAGGATGGTCGAGTTGGCCGGGGCCTGAACGTAGTTCATGCCCTGTTCAGGGTTGGCCGGCGCGGCATCGGGGCTCACCACGATGGTGAACGTCCCGTCGTCGCGGATACTCAGCTGCTCACCGTCGAGGTTCGCCGCTGTCACACCGTTGATACCCGTCAGCACACTGAAATTGGTGTTCGCGGAGGTGGGGTGCGTGCTCGGATCATCCGGATCGTAACCCTCGATCGTCCCGTCGATCTTGTAAGTCGACGCACCATTGATCCCGGTGAATCGATAGACCGTGTCGGGGTTGTCGTACCAGATCCGGGTACCGCCGGCGTCCTGCCCGTTCCAGCTGTGCGGCGGGTTGACCTGCAGCAGCAGCTTCGGATCGTTGGAGTTGAGCAGCAGGAACTCCGTCGCCGACTGATTGGCGAACTCGGTGGCGGCCTCGTTGAGCTGTGACAGGTTGGTCCAGTCGGGGCCGCCGACAGCGGAGAAGTTCTTGGCCGCCTCCACGTACCAGGCCGCCATCAGGACCAGCTTGGCCACCTGGACGATTGGCGTGTTGACGATCTCGCTGACCTGCTGCTCGGCGGCGAGCTGATCCTCGGTGGCGAGGATGCTCGTCGCCTCGTCGGTCGCCTCGTCGGTCACCTCCGAAGTGGTGACGACGCTTTCGGTCTGCTGGCCTTCCCAGCTTCGTCCGAACAGATTGACCGATGTGCCCTGTTGCCCGTCACGGCGCGACCAGCCCAGCAGCGCCGCCAGCCCGAGGTCCTGGACCGGATTCACCGGCGTGTCCGGGATGAGTGGCTTGAGCCGCTCCGTCACCGCCGCCACCATGTGCGGTATGGGCTGCGCCGCCGGTGCCTGGCTACGGGGCGTTGACGCCGGGATCAGATGTTCGGCAACGTCTTTGGCCACCGTCTTGGTGACGACCGTGAGCGTTTCGAGCGGAGCGGCGGCGGTGTCGGCTTCGGTGCCGGCCGCGGGCCGGTTGTCGAGCACGGCCTGCTGACTCGGGGAGGCGTCCGTGGTCTTGGCGGCGGCACGCGAAACCGACTGCCGCAGTTTGCCGACGGCGGTCTCGACGGTGTCGGACACGGCGCTGGGCTTGGCGGAGTCCTTACTGTCCTTACTGTCCTTGTCTTCCTTGTCTTCCTTGGCTTTCCGCGCAGTCGGTGTGATCGACCCGGTAAAGGTTCGATGTGTGCCGGCCTTCGAGTTGCCGAAGGCGGACTCCACCTTGGCGGTCACCTCGGTGACCCGTTTGGCCAGCTTGTCCGGGCCCGACAACGACGGTTTGCGGGGGCCGCGCTTGGATGCGGAGCCCACTGATTTCGGGCTGCTGCCGGCTCTGGACGAAGTGTCCGACGAATCCGAACCACCGGTCTGCGCGGATGCGACAGGGGTGCCGTTGGCAACCGCCACCCCGATCCCCAGGGCTACGGCCAGCGCCCCCACCCGTCCGATGAATCGTGCCCCGCCAGCGGTAGCGGACGTCGTCGTCATGTCGCCTCCCCCAACTGTTCTGACTGCTGCAGAACGCAATTGGCCGACTGTAACAAGTTGCAGTTCGGTCGCGGGTGAGTTTGGCGGACTCTGAATCTATTCAGCCGCTGACGACGTGCTCGGCGGTGGTCAGGCCTTCAGGTCCCGCACGGCTTCGATGCGCGCTTTGAGCTGATCGGTGGTCGCCGCAGCCACCGGCGGTCCGCCGCAGATGCGCCGGAGCTCGTTGTGGATCCAGCCGTGCGGCTTACCGGTGCGGTGGTGGGCGATGGTGACCAGCGCATTGAGCTCGCGACGCAACTCGCGCAGCTGACCGTGCGTGGTGCGCGGAGGTGGCGGGCCACCCGATACCGCGGCCTCGGCCGTGCGCTTGGTGATCTGTTCATCTTGCCTGCGGCGCAACAGGTCTCGCATCTGCTCGGCATCGAGCAGACCGGGGATACCCAGGTAGTCGGCTTCCTCGTCACTGCCGGCGGGTGTCGCTGTACCGAACGAGGCGCCGTCGAAGATGACCTGGTCCAACTCGGCGTCGGCACCCAGGTACTCGACGCCGTTCTCCAGCTCGCTCTTCTCGTCCTTGCGCTTCTCGGCGGCTTCCAATGCCTCGTCGTCCAGCCCGTCCGATTCCCGGTGGGGCTTGCCCAGCACGTGGTTGCGCTGAGCTTCCATCTCGCTGGCCAGCAGCAGCAGATTCGGCACCGACGGCAAGAAGATGCTGGCCGTCTCGCCGGTGCGGCGCGACCGCACGAAACGGCCGATGGCCTGAGCGAAGAACAACGGTGTCGACGCGCTCGTGGCGTAGACACCGACCGACAGCCGCGGCACGTCGACGCCTTCGGACACCATGCGCACCGCCACCAGCCACCGGCTGGTGCCGGCCGAATACTGGCTGATCCGATCCGAGGCAGCCGGATCGTCGGAGAGCACCACCGTCGGAACCTCGCCGGTGATCTTGGTGAGCAGATCGGCGTAGGCGCGGGCAGTGGTCTGGTTGGTGGCGATGATCATGCCCCCGGCATCGGGCACGTGCTGACGCTTCTGCTGCAGCCGTTTGTCGGCGGCCGCGATGACCGCGGGCATCCACTCTCCGGCGGGGTTCAGCGCGGTGCGCCAGGCCCGCGCGGTCTGCTCGGCGGTCAGTGGCTCACCGAGGCGTGCCGCATGTTCCTCGCCGGCGCTGTCCCGCCAGCGGGCCTCACCCGAATAGGCCAGGAACACCACGGGCCGCACCACGCCGTCGGCCAGTGCATCGGCGTAGCCGTACACGTGGTCGGCCGTGGATTGTTGGAAACCGGCGGTGTCCGTCTCGTAGCTGACGAACGGGATCGGGCTGTCGTCGCTGCGGAACGGGGTGCCGGTGAGCGCCAGCCGTCGCGTCGCGTCGTCGAATGCCTCGCGCATCGCGTCGCCCCAGGTCTTCGAGTCACCGCCGTGGTGGATCTCGTCGAAGATGACGAGGGTCCTGCGATTCTCGGTGCGCACCCGGTGCCGGGTGGGATGGCTGGCCACCTGGGCATAGGTGACGACCACACCGTGGTACTCGGCGGAGGTCTGTGAGTTGGAGTTGCTGAACTTCGGATCGAGCGCGATGCCGTTGCGCGCGGCCGATTGGGCCCACTGGATCTTGAGATGCTCGGTGGGCACCACCACGGTGATCGCGTCGACCGTGCCGTCACTGAGGAGTTCAGCCGCGATCCGCAGCGCAAACGTCGTCTTTCCCGCGCCTGGGGTCGCCACCGCAAGGTAATCCCGCGGTTTGGCGGTCAAATACTTCACCAGCGCTTTGCGCTGCCAGCCCCGAAGTGCCTGGGTGCTGGGCGCTGCATCAGCCCGCACCCGAGGCCTCCTCTCAGTCGGAAAGCAGTCTAGGCCAGTGGGTTCCGCCGGCGCATCTCTGCAGGAACATGCCGGGCGTGTCGCTTGCCGAACAGGCTACGGGGTCCTGGATCAAGCCGTTCCCGGACCAGCATGGGCCCGCGCCGGCCCCGACGGAGTGCGGCGCGGAGCAAACGCTCAGCAGCGCTCGTACACCTGCGCCAGCTGGGTCTCGAGCGGGCGCGGGACATGAGCCTTGTCGTGCTGGAAGCAGCCGCCGATCGTGACCTCCACCCAGCTGTTGCCGCCTTTGATGGTCAGATCGACCGGCCGGCCGAGCCGGGCCAACACCACCGCATGGGGTCCGCGATCGCGTAGTCCCTGGGCTCGGCTCCGGGCTTGACACTGATCTCGATCGCGGATGTCGCGACACCGGTCACCGGGTCCGGGCGGAATGTGCCTTTGACCAGATGCGGCCCCGCGATCCGGACGACCTCGGTCCAGGCCTGCGCAGTGGCGGCGTCGGGAATCATGCCGTATGAGGTGTAGGTGCTGGTCGACTCGAACGGGTAAGCCGGTGGCACCTGCAACAGCCACTGTGCCGTGCCGAGCTGCGGATGCCGGTGGACCAGTTCTTCCGTGGCGAGAGTGTCGACGGGCTGGCGCAATGTCACGATCGCGGGATTGCCGGCAGTCATCGCGACGCGATCGACCACGGGAGACGACATCGTGTCGAACCACAGCGTGACAGCTGCGGTGGTTTGGCCGACGTCGTCGGCGAGCGGACGTAGCTCGACACCGCCCCTGTCGTTGCCGATGTGCAGCACGACGTAGTGGGAGGCGAAATCGACGTCGCCGGCAGCCGCCACGAATGTGTGGACCACGTCCTGGGCCTGCTGCGCGGTGGCTGCAGCGTCGAGCTCGACGTCGAGGTTGAAGTGCTCGCCGTGGGTGAAGCTGTCGTCATAGTCGACCTCGACGGCACCGACGCCGGGTAGCTCGCGGATCGTTGTGCCGATGGACCGGGCCTCGCTGTCTCGGCCGGATGCACAACCCGCGAGCATCGTGGATGCCAACGCGGCGCAGACGAGCATCAGCCGGCGGCTCACGCGGTGATCAAGTGGTCGTCCTTCTCGATGAACCACTCGGCGTGCGCTCCTCCAGGGATGGGGCGGCACAATTCTGGGATCCCAGAGCGACACGGGCGCCAGCCTAGCCGCGGCGCGGTGGAAGTCAGGCGCGCGCGTCCTGCGGTTGGGGATAGGTCACGCCGGTGAGTTCCTCGGACACCGCCCACAGCCGGCGCTGCAGCTCGATGTCGTAGGACCGCTCGTTGGAGGTCACCACCTTCGGGTGGCCCTTCTGTTCGCCGAGCCCGTCGGGGCCGTAGTACTGACCGCCCAGGGCACCCGGGTCCGTGGCGGCGCGCAGGGTCGGCAGCGCACCCATGGCGGCCTCCTGGAAGAGCGGACGCAGCAGCGGGACGGCGCGCTGTGCGGCGCGGGGCAGATGGCGTGCCAGTTCGGTATCGGAGCCGCCGGGGTGGGCGGCCAGGGCGGCGGTCTGCTGCCCGATCAGGCGGCGTTGCAGCTCATAGGTGAACAGCAGATTGGCGAGCTTGGATTGACCGTAGGCGTGGAGCCGGTTGTAGCTGCGCTCCCACTGCAGATCGTCGAACCGGATTCCGGGCGTGAAGCGGTGGCCCATGCTGCTGACCGTGACGATGCGTGACCCGGTCACCGGCAACAGGCGGTCGAGTAGCAGGCCGGTGAGTGCGAAGTGGCCGAGGTGGTTGGTGCCGAACTGCAGCTCGAAACCGTCGGCGGTGGTCTCCTTGGGCGGGGTCATCACGCCGGCGTTGTTGATCAGCAAATCGATGTGGTCGTGCTTGTTCCGGATTGCGTCGGCGGCTTCGCGTACCGAAGCCAGGGAGCCCAAGTCCAGGCGCTGCAGTTCGAGATCGGCGTGGGGGACCGACCGCGAGATCCATTCGGCGGCGGCCTCGCCCTTGGTCAGGTTGCGGACGGCGAGTACCACGTGGGCGCCCTTGGCGGCCAGGGCTTTCGCGGTTTCGAGCCCGAGACCGGTGTTGGCCCCGGTGACGATGGCCGTACGGCCCGTTTGGTCCGGAATCTTGGCGGCGGTCCACTTGGTCATGAGAGACTCCTGGTAGGGGCTAAACGGGGCGAGCGCTCCGGTTGTGACCGACTATACGGAACGTGCGCCCCGGTTTGTCAATGCTCTGTCGACGGCTGTGTGAGGTGATGGCGAATGCGTGCTGATGCGGCACGAAACCGTGCCAGGGTGCTCGCGGTCGCCTATGAAACTTTCGCGGCTGACGGCTTGTCCGTGCCTGTCGACGAGATCGCGCGGCGGGCCGGTGTCGGGGCCGGAACCGTCTACCGGCATTTCCCGACCAAGGAAGCGTTGTTCCAAGCGGTGATCGCCGAGCGGATCCGCGGCGTAGTCGAAGAGGGGCGGACCCTGCTCGCCGAGGCCGATCCAGCCGACGCGATATTTCTGTTCTTGCGGTCGATGGTGCTGCAGTGGGGCGCAGCTGACCGTGGGCTGGTCGACGCGCTTTCGGGGTCGGGCATCGACGTCAACACCGTGGTCCCCGAGGCCGAGGGCGAATACCTCGCCGTACTCGGCGATCTGCTGGCCGCCGCCCAAAACGCGGGCACAGTGCGACGCGACGTCGCGGTGTCTGACGTCAAGGCGCTCCTGGTCGGCTGCCAGGCCATGCAGAGCTACAACGCCGACGCGGCCGAGCACGTCACCTCCGTGGTGTTCGATGGGTTACGGGCGAAGGGAACACAGTGACCACGCTGCATTTCATCTCAGGTCTGCCCCGATCGGGTTCGACACTTCTGGCCGCGCTGCTACGACAGAACCCGCGCTTCCAAGCGGGAATGTCAGGTCCGTTGGCCGGCTTGTTCGATGCCCTGCTCGCCCAGATGAGCGCCCGCAACGAGTTCTCGGTATTCCTCGACGACGCCAAACGCGAGCGGATGCTGCGCGGGCTGTTCGCCAGCTACTACTCCGACTGCACCGCCGAGGTGGTCTTCGACACGAACCGTGGCTGGTGCGCGCGCATGCCGGCCATCGCGCAACTGTTCCCCGACGCGAAAGTCATTGCCTGCGTGCGTGATCTGCCGTGGGTGATCGACAGCATCGAGCGCTTGGTCCAGCGCAACGTGTTCAGCCCGTCGTCGATCTTCAACTACAGCCCTGGCGGCACCGTCTACACCAGAGCCAATGACGTTGCCGGACAAGACGGTATGGTCGGCGGCCCCTACGATGCCCTCAAGCAGGCGTGCTACGGCGCCCAACGTGACCGCCTGCTGGTGGTGCAATACGACACCCTGACCTCTGAGCCTGCCGAGGTGATGCAGGCCATCTACGACTTCATCGGTGAGCCCGCCTTCGAACACGACTTCGGTCATGTCGACTACGACGTCACCGAATTCGACAATCGGGCCGGGACCCCTGGCCTGCACACCGTGCGTGGCGAGGTGAAAGCCCAACCCAGGGAGACCGTGCTCCCGCCGGATCTGTTCAATCGCTTTGTTCACGATGCGTTTTGGCGAGACGCGGGCAAGATTCCAAGCGATCTGCGTGTGGTGTGAGGGGCCGGGACTCATCGTTTTCGACCTGAGGGTCGCTGCGCCGCGCTCGCAACAGCCCTGCGGTAGAAACTGGCGAGCGGGATGGGACATGCGAAAGGTCCCGCACGCCAGGGACGATGTGCGGGACCTTCGCTTGTGTGCCGTCGGCTACGGGTTGTCGGCTCCGTCGGCGGTGGTAATCACCTGGTTCTCGATCGGGCTTCCGGGATTGGCGGTAGCCCCAGGAGCGGATTGCGTGAGGTTCGCGCCGTTGCCCCCGGTGAACCCGACGCCGGTGCCGCTGCCTCCGTCGCCTGCCGTCATCGAGTTGTTGGTGTAGGTGGCGCCGGCAGGATTGTTGAAGCTGTAGGCGCCGATCTGGAAATATCCGCCCTTGCCGCCGGTGCCGCCGTCTATCCCGTCACCACCGTCGCCGCTGAATGCGGTGACACCGGTCGCTATCGCATCCGGCCCCAGTGCGCTGATCGAGGAAATACCCGAATCCCCGCCACCGGTACCGCCGTTGGTGGCGTTGCCGCCCGTGCCGCCGGTGATGGCGCCTTCGGCGATGGCATCTTGGCCGGCGGCGTTGATAGCCACTCTGCTGCCGTTGCCGCCCTTGGAACCTGTTGTGCCGGTGGCAGATCCACCGTCACCGCCGATCACGGTGCCGTGGGCGAGGGCGTTGTTGCCGGGGGCTATGGTCAAATTGCCGCTGGGACCGGACACCACCAAATTGTCCCGGCCGGCACTCATGTAACCGAACCCGCCTTCGCCGCCCAGGTTGCCGGCGCCATCAGCGTCACCGCCGCTCCCACCCCGGACCTCACCGTAGACGGTGCCGCCATGCCGAGCCACAAATTCGGTCTGGCCGCCACCGGCCCCATTGGTGCCGCCGGCCCCGCCGGTACCGCCGTTGGTTCCGTCGCCACCGTCGCCGCCGATGACGGTCGCAGCGTGGTCGGCAGTTCCGATCTGGCCACCGGAGTCGGCGGTCATCTTGACGTCTCCGCCCTTGCCGCCGATGCCGCCGTTGGTATCTCCGGTTCCAGCGTTGCCGCCGGTTGCCGTGGCGTTGGTGATGGCGGTGCCGGTGCCGGAAGCACTGACGACGACATTGCCGCCAACCGCGGTGTCAGATCCCTTGCCGCCGGTCGCGGAGCTGTCAGCGATCTTGGCGCCGCCGGTCACGGTGATCGACGCGTTGCCACCACTCCTGCCGCTCCCCGCGTCGCCGCCGGCGACGTGGGTGTTGGTGACCGAACCAGTCGAATTGCCGGTGACGTCGATGCTGGCTCCGCCGCCGACGGCCCCCGCGGTGTCATTGCCCGCAACGGCGGAGCTGTCGGTGATCGTGCCCAAACTGGTGTTGAGCGACGCGTTGTTACCGTTGGCCCCCGTGACTCCGTCACCGCCGGCCGCGGTGCTGCCGGTGATGGAATCACCGGTGCCCCGCGCTGTGATCGTCGCCCCGCCACCGGTGCCGCCATTGACTCCGTTCTGGCCCGTGCCGCCGTCGCCGCCGGTCGCGGTGCCCGCGGCCGTGCTGTTGGCGCCACCGGTTCCGGAGCTCTGGCCCGCGCTGATGATGGCTTGACCGCCATTGCCTCCGGTGACGGCGATGCCGTTTCCGCCATCGCCGGCGGTGGCAGTGCCGTCGGCTTGAGAACCATTGCCCTTGGCAACGATTTGAGCTCGCGCCCCTGCGCCGCCGGTCCCTCCGGCAGAGCCGTCGCCGCCGGCCCCGCCGTACGCGGAACCGCCTGCGGTGGAGCCGTTCCCGGTGGTGATCACGGTCGCGAAGCCACCGGCGCCGCCGTGGCCGCCGGTGGCCGCATCGCCGCCGGCACCACCGCGGGCATACCCGTCGGCCTTGCTGCTGTCGCCGAGACCGGCGTAGAGCCCGGTCTGCACCCAGCCGCCGGCACCGTTGCCGCCGGTGCTACCTGCCCCGTCGGCAGATCCGCCGCCACCGCCGATGCCCGTGCCGGTGGCCGTGCTTCCGGTCCGCTGGGCGATGACCCCGCCCTGGGCACCGGCACCACCGGTGCCACCGTTGCTGCCGTCCCCGCCTGCGCCGCCGGTTCCCGCGCCGCCGGCGGTGCTGCCGGCGGACGTGGCCGAGACGATCCCCTCACCACCGGCACCTCCGTGCCCGCCATTGGTGCCGTTGCCGCCGTTGCCACCGGTGGCGGCCGCATCGGTGACTGCGCCTCCGTTGCTCGCGGTGACGGTCGCCGCGCCACCGTTGCCTCCCGTACCGCCGTTGGCGTCACCGAGTCCGGCGTTACCGCCGTTGGCGTCGGCATTGGTCACAGTGCTGCCGGTACCGGTGGCGGTGATGGTGGCATTGCCGCCGATCGCGGTCTCGCCGTTTTGGCCGCCGGCCGCGTGGCTGCCCGAAATGGTGCCGCCATTGGTGGCGCTGACCGTGGCGTAGCCACCCAGCCCACCCGAGTTGCCGTCGGCGCCGGTGGCGCTGCTGTCGGTGATCGTCCCGTTGATCGCCTGGACCATGCCGATCCCGCCCTGGCCGTTGACGGAGTCACCGCCGATCGCGGTGGCGCCGTCGATGTCGCCGCCACTGTTCGGGTCACCGAACGTGCCGGCGAAGACATAGGCCTGTCCACCCAGGGCGCCGGTTGCGCCGTCGGCGTCGCCGCCGGCTCCGCCGGTTGCGGTGCTGTCGACGGCCTGGCTGCCGGTGGCGTTGGCGACGATGCGGCCCTGGCCACCGCTGCCGCCGTGACCAGCGTTGGTGGCGTCGCCACCGTCACCGCCGGTGGCGGTGCCGCCGGCCTCGCTGTCCACACCGAAGGCCTGGATGTTGCCGATTGTGCCGTCGCCGCCCACGCTTCCGGCGCCGGTGCCGTCGCCACCGTCGCCGCTGCGCGCGGTGCCACTTGCCTTCGCGCCGTCCGCCAGGGCTGCGATCTGACCGTTGGTGCTCTTGCCGCCCGTGCCGCCGTCGTAACCGTTGCCGCCGTTGCCGCCGATGGCGGTGCCGCTGGCCTCCGCGCCGGTGCCGCCGGCGACGATGCTGCCGATACTGCCCGCGCCACCTTGGCCGCCGCCGGTTGCATTGCCGCCCGTGCCGCCGGTCGCGGTGCCGCTGGCCGATCCGTCGTTTCCGCCGATGCCGGTCCTGACGAAGCCGGCCTGAATGCTGCCGTTGCCGCCGTTACCGCCGACGCTGCTGGTGCCGGTGGCATTGCCGCCGGCGCCCCCGGTGGCGTCGCCACTTGCAGTGCCGCCGGTGCCGCCCTCGTAGCCTGCGGTGACGTTGGCCGCACCGCCCTGGCCGCCGGTGCCGCCGCTGGAGCCGTATCCGCCGGTGCCGCCGCCGGCGCTCGCGTCGGTCACGACTCCGCCCAGCTTGGCGCCCAGGAGCGCGTCGCCGCCCTTACCGCCGGTTCCGGTGCCGAAGGAGGTGCCGCCCTCGCCGCCGCGAGCAGTGCCGCTGGCGCTGCTGGTGGCACCGTCGGCCGAGACGGTGCCGATGCCGCCGGTTCCGCCCTCTCCGCCGGCCGCGGTCACCGAGCCGTTGCCGCCGCGGCCACCGTCACCGCCGATGGCCGTGCCGTCGACGGTTCCGCCGTTGGTCTCGCTCAGCACGGCTCCGCCGCCGCCACCACCGCCGCCGCCGCCATGACCGGCTCCGGCGGTGGTGGACTGGGCGCCGGACCCGCCGGCTCCACCCGCTCCGCCGGTCGCCGTTCCGGAGGCGCCAGGGGTGATGAGACCGAAGCCCTTGCCACCCGCCCCGCCGTCGCCGCCGCTGCCCTGATTGCCGGTGCTGCCTGCGACGCCGCTGTGGCCCAGGAGGTTGAAGAAACCGCCGCCGGCTCCGGCCGCGCCGCCGATTCCGCCGGTACCACCGCCGGTACCGCCCGTTCCGCCGGTGCCTCCGCTGAGGTGAGTGGCGTCGCCCTCGGCACCGACTCCACCGACACCGCCGGTGCCGCCGTCCCCGCCATCTCCACCGTTGCCGCCGCTGGCGAACACGAATCCGGTGGCGTCACCGCCATCGCCGCCGTTGCCGCCGTTGCCGCCACCGACACCGCCGTCCTGGCCGTTGCCGAATCCGTTGCCGTAGTCGATGTCCCAGTCGCCTGCGGCCCCGCTCGTACCGGTGATGCCGTTGCCGCCGCGGCCGCCGTCCCCGGCGATGCCGAAGAACCAGCCGTTGGCGTCGCCGCCGTGGCCACCGTCGCCTGCGGGCTGGCCGTTGGTGGACGCCCCGCCGCTGCCACCGCCACCGCCGATGCCCATGAAGCTGCCGCCGTCACCACCGTCGCCGCCGTCCATGCCGGCCCAGCCGTCACCGCCCTCTCCGCCATCGCCGAACCAGCCGGCATCACCGCCGTCGCCGCCGGCCTGACCCGTGGCGGCACCGTCGTAACCGTCGCCGCCATCGCCGATCCACAAGCCGCCGTCACCGCCGTCGGGGTTGGCCGCGGTGCCGTCGGCGCCGTTGCCTATCAGGTACTGCCCCGAGATCTGATTGATCGCGCCGCCGACGGCAGAACCGAGCGGGCTGGTGATCCACAGCTGGGTGCCGTAGTGCACCGGCTGGTAGATCCAGCGGTTGACGACCTCGGTCGGGTCGAGCACCGCCGAGTTGAGGGTCGGGGCCACCAGGGTGTTGCGCGCGGCGGCCGTGTTGTTGTCCATGGTGTACGCGGATTGCCTACGCGCCCAGGCCATCACGGCCCAGACGCCCGGCATGTCGGCCGGCTCCGTCGGCGCGTTGGGGACCATGGTCGTGCCCAGGGTGACCGCGGACAGCAACCCGGTGATCGGGCTGATCGGTGTGGGTGCCGGTGCGGGCGTCGCAGCGACAAATGTCTGTCGAGCGGCTGGAGCGGGGTCTGTTGGTCGACCGCCGAGCAGTGCGAGGGTGACGCCGGAGTCCGGCTGCTTGCCGTCGGTGACGGGAGCCGGTGGCGCGGCCGTCACCCGGTCGGCAAAGTCGCTGATGCGGTGCGAAATTGTTTTGTCTGCAAGCACATTCGCGGCTGTCCGCTTCCACTGCTGCTGCTTCGGCTCGTTCGCGGTGGTGGGTGCTGGCCCGTCGTTCGAGTCGGCCTTGGCGGCCGCTGGTGACTTCGGTCGGCGCAGCGGGCCCCGGTCGTCGTTGTCCCCGGTGGTGTTGCCGCGTTTGAGCCCCACACCGTCGGCGATATCGTCGACAACCTTCTTGGCTTCGGCCGCGCGGCCGTTGAAGGCCTTGGTGGCTTCGGCAGCGCGGTCGTTGAAGGCCTTGGTGGCTTCGGTAGCGCGCTCACGTAGGCGCTCTTGCACATGCTTGACGTCGGGGTGACGTTGTTTTTTTGCCTTGGAGTTGGGCCCGGAGGTTTCAGAGCTGCCCGCGGTACCGGCGCTGTCCGAAGGCTTGCCCGCATCGGAGTTGCCACCACTGCTCGGGCCCTCGGTGTTGACCAGCCGCACGTCGGCGGCCACCGACCTCATCGTCGGCGAGTCCGGGCCCAAAAGGAGCATGACGCCGGCACCTGCCAACGCGATGCTCGCCAGTCCTGCCGTGGCAATCGGGCCCGCCGCGCCTTTGCGGCCACGGCCATGCGCCATGCTGTGCTTCCCCACGATCCCCTCGCTCTCCGACAGGGACGGTTGACGTCTCCGTCAATATCTGCGCGGAGACTGGTACCAGTCGCTGACGACATTGCTCCAGTAGTAGTGAAATCCCCTTGGACCAGGGGTGACCCGTGACCCGAGGGGAAATCTACGCACCGTCTGTCGAAAATCTCAGTTTTTTCTCAGGCAGCCGCGGGTGGTGCTTGCGCATGCAAGCAATCCGGGAGCCCCCTTGCTTGCCGCAAGGCTTTGGGGGTGGTCAAACATGCAGATGAATCCAGATCTTGAGATTTGCCGGGATTTGATGATTCGGTCGATTTCTGTCTGAAAAGAGTTGCTGGCTGCGGCATGGTTCGCTTGAACACCACTGTGACGCCGGGGAACTTGAGAAGGCCCGAGTTGGCCAGAGCCCGGCCCCGCCCTGCCCTTCGCCCACTGTCGGGCCTGCCTGCACGGGTAGCGTCGGCGAAATGAAGTTCGGCATCGCCACCTTCGTCGACGACGACAGCATCGATCCGGTATCGCTTGCTCGCGCGATCGAGGAGCGGGGGTTCGCCTCGCTCATCGTTGCCGAGCACAGCCACATCCCCGTGAGCCGCGAGTCGCCATATCCGAACGGCGGGGACCTGCCGGCGTGGTACTACAACACGCTCGACCCGTTCGTCACCCTTGCTGCGGCCGCCGCGGTGACTTCCACGATCGACCTCGTTACGGGCGTCGCGTTGCTGATTCAGCGCGACCCGATCCACACCGCCAAGGAAGCCGCGAGCATCGACCTGATCTCCGGCGGCCGGTTCGTGCTGGGCGTCGGCGCCGGCTGGAACCTGGAGGAGATGCGTGACCACGGCACCGACCCGAAAACCCGTGGCGCACTGCTGGACGAGAGCATCGAAGCGGTCAAGACGTTGTGGACCGACGAGCCGGCCGAGTATCACGGCAGCTACGTCAACTTCGATTCGTCGTACTGCCGGCCCAAGCCGGTCCGCCGACCACATCCGCCCATCTACGTCGGCGGAAACTCCGATGCCACGGTCAAGCGCGTGATTCGCCATGAGGCGGGATGGATTTCGAATCCACTGCCCAGGACGGAGCTGACCAAACGGATCGGACAGATGCGTGACGGCGGTGCCGACGACGTGCCGCTGATGATGTTCGGCGCACCCGTCAAAACCGACTACTGGCGTGCCGCTGAGGATCTCGGCTTCGGCCAGCTGGGCCTGTTCCTGCCGTCCGTCGGCAAGGATGAGTCGCTACGCCTACTTGATGAGTTCGCAGAACAGGTACGCCAGTACCAGTCGTAGGCCCATTGGTCTGGAGCGCTGGTGTCGCCGCTTTCCACCCAGGGGTCGCCAGGGCGCGCGGGCGACGGCGCAGCGGTAGATAGCGGGGAGGCGTAACCCCATGGCCGGGCCACGGCCAGACGACCTTGCACTCGCCCTGGTCGAGTGCTAAGAATGCAGTTGGCACTCTCGATCAGTGAGTGCTAGGTCGGGACGGTGAGACCGGGGCCGCACCTGCGGGAGCACACCCTGGTCGTCCGTCGCGGGCACTGAACCCGACCAACGAACGTGCGATCCCCTAACCGGAGGAATCACTTCGCAATGGCCAAGACAATTGCGTATGACGAAGAGGCCCGTCGCGGCCTTGAGCGGGGCCTGAACGCCCTCGCTGACGCGGTAAAGGTGACGCTGGGCCCCAAGGGTCGCAACGTCGTCCTGGAGAAGAAGTGGGGCGCCCCCACGATCACCAACGATGGTGTGTCCATCGCCAAGGAGATCGAGCTGGAGGACCCGTACGAGAAGATCGGCGCTGAGCTGGTCAAGGAAGTCGCCAAGAAGACTGACGACGTCGCGGGCGACGGCACCACCACCGCCACCGTTCTGGCCCAGGCCCTGGTTCGCGAAGGTCTGCGCAACGTCGCTGCCGGCGCCAACCCGCTCGGCCTGAAGCGCGGCATCGAGAAGGCCGTGGAAAAGGTGACCGAAGGTCTCCTCAAGTCCGCCAAGGAGGTGGAGACCAAGGAGCAGATCGCTGCCACCGCCGGTATCTCCGCCGGTGACCAGTCCATCGGTGACCTGATCGCCGAGGCCATGGACAAGGTCGGCAACGAAGGTGTCATCACCGTCGAAGAGGCACAGACCTTCGGTCTGTCGCTGGAGCTCACCGAGGGTATGCGCTTCGACAAGGGCTACATCTCGGGTTACTTCGTGACCGACGCCGAGCGTCAGGAAGCCGTCCTGGAGGATCCTTACATCCTGCTGGTCAGCTCCAAGATCTCGACCGTCAAGGACCTGCTGCCGCTGCTGGAGAAGGTCATCCAGTCCGGCAAGCCACTGCTGATCATCGCCGAGGACGTCGAGGGCGAGGCCCTGTCGACCCTGGTGGTCAACAAGATCCGCGGCACCTTCAAGTCTGTGGCCGTCAAGGCCCCGGGCTTCGGTGACCGCCGCAAGGCCATGCTGCAGGACATCGCCATCCTCACCGGTGGCCAGGTCATCAGCGAAGAGGTCGGCCTCTCGCTGGAGACCGCCGATGTCGCGCTGCTGGGTCAGGCCCGCAAGGTCGTCGTCACCAAGGATGAGACCACCATCGTGGAGGGCGCCGGCGACAGCGACGCCATCGCCGGTCGCGTGGCCCAGATCCGTGCCGAGATCGAGAACAGTGACTCCGACTACGACCGCGAGAAGCTGCAGGAGCGCCTGGCCAAGCTGGCCGGCGGTGTTGCGGTGATCAAGGCCGGCGCTGCCACCGAGGTGGAGCTCAAGGAGCGCAAGCACCGCATCGAGGACGCCGTCCGCAACGCGAAGGCCGCCGTCGAAGAGGGCATCGTCGCCGGTGGCGGCGTGGCCCTGCTGCAGTCGGCTCCGTCGCTGGAGGAGCTGCAGCTCACCGGAGATGAGGCCACCGGCGCCAACATCGTGCGTGTCGCGCTGTCGGCCCCGCTGAAGCAGATCGCCCTCAACGGTGGCCTGGAGCCCGGCGTCGTCGCCGAGAAGGTCACCAACTCGCCCGCCGGCACCGGCCTGAACGCCGCCACCGGTGAGTACGAGGACCTGCTCAAGGCCGGCGTTGCCGACCCGGTCAAGGTCACCCGCTCGGCGCTGCAGAACGCGGCGTCCATCGCGGCGCTGTTCCTCACCACCGAGGCCGTCGTCGCCGACAAGCCGGAGAAGGCGGCCCCCGCGGCCGACCCGACCGGTGGCATGGGCGGTATGGACTTCTAAGTCCTGCTCTTTACGGGAAATCCCCGGTGCGCCTGGCGCGCCGGGGATTTTTCGTCGGACCGAGCGGTCGGTTTGCTCGTCTGCACCCCATGGGCGCTGTGGCAAACCCGTGACCGGTGGGGTGAGATCACCGTGATACGGTGCGGGCGCTGATAGCTGTCGTGGTTTGTTTCGGGGGGAGATCGAATTGTCGACGTTCCGCGCGCGCAGGTTTGCTGCGTGACTCATCCGCCGCATTCGCCGTTCGGGGGACCGAACCCCGTCGACGACCATACGCCTCAGAATTCCGGCTATCGGCAAGCGCCGCCCCCGCCGCCCCCACCG
>NZ_VCMY01000040.1:0-56392 GCF_005924235.1 Mycobacterium sp. DBP42 | reverse complement strand
CGACACCGGCCCCGTCATCCGCGTCGAAGGCCGACTCACCGAAAACGACCCGACGAAACTGCAATTCGGCATGGACGTCGAACTCACCATGATCCCGTTCACCACCGACGAAGACGGCAACGAGATTGTCACCTTCGCCTTCCAACCCATCTGAGGATTGCCATGACCAATGACGTCGCCATCATCGGCGTGGGCCTGCACCCCTTCGGCCGGTTCGACAAGACCGCGATGCAAATGGGCGCCGAGGCAATCCAATTCGCGCTCGAGGACGCGGGCCTTCAGTGGAAAGACATCCAGTTCGGCTTCGGCGGCAGCTACGAGGTGTCGAACCCCGACGCGGTCACCCGCCTGGTGGGGCTGACCGGCATCACGTTCACCAACGTGTTCAACGCATGCGCCACTGCCGCCAGCGCGATCCAGCAGACCGCCGACACGATCCGATTGGGCAAGTACGACATCGGGATCGCGATCGGCCTGGACAAGCACCCCCGCGGCGCGTTCACCGACGACCCGGCCAAACTCGCCCTGCCGCAGTGGTATGCCGAGAACGGCCAGTTCGTCACCACCAAGTTCTTCGGGATGAAGGCCAACCATTACATCCACAAGCACAACATCTCCGAGGAGACGCTGGCGCGGGTGGCCAACAAGAACTTCCGCAACGGCGAGAAGAACCCGAACGCGTTCCGGCGCAAGGAGATCGCGGTCGAGGAGATCATGGCCTCGCCGGTGCTGAACTACCCGCTGCGGCAGTACATGTTCTGTGCACCCGACGAAGGCGCGGCCGCGGTGATCATGTGCCGCGCCGACATCGCCCACAAATACACCGACAAGCCGGTGTACGTGCGCGCCAGCGAGATCCGGACCCGAACATTCGGTGCGTACGAGGTCCATGCCACCTCGGCTCCGCTCGACGAGGATCCCTCACCGACGGTGTTCGCCGCCAAGGCCGCCTACGAAGCCGCGGGCATCGGGCCCGAGGACGTGGACATCGCCCAGCTGCAGGACACCGACGCCGGCGCCGAGGTGATCCACATGGCCGAGACCGGGCTGTGTGCCGACGGTGAGCAGGAGAAGCTGCTGGCCGACGGCGCCACCGAGATCGGCGGCTCGATCCCGGTCAACACCGACGGCGGCCTGATCGCCAACGGCGAGCCCATCGGCGCCTCGGGGCTGCGCCAGATGCACGAACTGGTACGCCAGCTCCGTGGCGAGGCCGGGGAACGCCAAGTGCCTGGCAGCCCCCGTGTCGGCCTGGCCCAGGTCTACGGCGCACCCGGCACGGCCTCGGCCACCATCTTGTCGCTCTAGTTCCCCTGGCGAGCAGACGTGATTGTCCTCCGCAACCATCGGTTCGGGGGACATTCACGTCTGCTCGCGCAGGGTCGGGTGTCAGGCCGGCAGTTCCAACGGCTGCGGTTCGCCTTCCAGGCGCCGCAGCCAGTCCTCGCAGAACTTCATCACCTCGGCATGCCCTGCCGTCATGCCCAGCGCCTGCTCCATGACCATCACCCGAGACACGCTGGCGGCGATGAAAGTCCAGACGATGGGCGGCACCTCGGACGCCTCGACGCCGTAGCGCCGCAGCGCCCCGTCGATCGCGTTGGTCTCCGCTTCGCGGAACAGCTCGGCGTAGCGGCCGATCTCCGCACGCAGCGCCGGCCGGTGGTTGGCGAGCCCCGTCATCTCCATCGTCAAGCGCGTTGCACTCGGGTCGGTGCCGAATCGCCACAGCGCCCAAAGCGGCTGCGGCGAGTTCAGGGCTGCGGCCTGCGCCGCCAACCCCTCCTCGGCACGCCGCGTGAACACCGCCAGGAACAGGTCGTCCATCGTGCGGAAGTAGTAGTGCACCAACTGGGGCTTGAGACCGGCCCGCTCGGCCACCCGGCGGGACGTCACCGCGACGTACCCCTCCTCGATCATGAGCGCCTCAGCGGCGTCGAGCAGCACGATCCGGTTCTTCGCGTCCGGCGCCCCGATCCTTCGCGCCGATGCCATCGATCCTCCTCACAACATGTCCCCGACGATGTCTGGCTGATCGTAACTTTCGCCCAGCCAGGTGATCTTGACCACGACTCTACCGCCATGCTAAGCAGGTGCTCAGCAATTTTCGAAAATTCTTCGCGCGGTGCAGCCCGTCGCGAAACCACCGCAGCGCATATCGATTTCGGGAGGCAGCACACACCATGAGCGATTCCAGCACGACCGATTACGACACCGTCGATTACTTCACCGACCCGTCGCTGGTACCCGACCCGCACCCGTACTTCGACCACCTGCGCAGCAAGTGCCCCGTCGTGACGGAGCCGAACTACGGCGTCATGGCGATCACCGGGTTCGAGGAGGCCACCACGGTCCTCAAGGACACCGACACCTACTCCTCCTGTATCGCGGTGGCCGGACCGTTCCCGCCCCTGCCCTTCACCCCCGAGGGCGACGACATCACCGAGCAGATCGCTGCGCACCGCCCGCAGATGCCGATGTTCGAACACATGGTCACGATGGACCCGCCCGACCACACCAACGCCCGTTCCCTGCTCAATCGGCTGCTCACACCGCGCCGGCTCAAGGAGAACGAGGACTTCATGTGGCGGCTGGCCGACCAGTGCCTCGACGACTTCATCGCCGACGGCAAATGCGAGTTCCTCAGCGCCTACGCAAAGCCCTTCTCGCTCTTGGTGATCGCGGACATGCTCGGCGTGCCCGAAGAGGACCACGAGGAGTTCCGCACGGTGCTCGGCGCCCCCCGGCCCGGAGCTCAGGTCGGCTCCCTCGACGGCGATCTCGTTGCCAGCAATCCATTGGAATGGCTCGACGAGAAGTTCATCAGCTACCTTGAAGACCGGCGCAAAGAACCTCGAGACGACGTGCTGACGGCACTCGCCACCGCGAACTACCCGGACGGATCCGTACCTCCTGTCATCGAGGTGGTTCGGTCGGCAACCTTCCTTTTCGCGGCCGGGCAGGAGACCACCACCAAACTGCTGTCCGCGTCGCTTCGAGTGCTCGGCGACCGTCCGGACATCCAGCAGGCCCTGCGCGACGACCGGAGCCGGATCCCGACCTTCGTCGAGGAGGCACTGCGGATGGACGCACCGGTCAAGAGCCAGTTCCGGCTCGCCAAGAAGAACACCACGCTCGGCGACATCGACGTACCGGCCGGCACCACGATGATGGTCTGCCCGGGCGCGGTGAACCGGGACCCGGTCCGGTTCGAAGACCCGCACACCTTCAGCCTGGATCGCAAGAACGTGCGTGAGCACATCGCCTTCGGCCGTGGCGTGCACAGCTGCCCCGGTGGCCCCCTGGCGCGCGTCGAGGGTCGAGTCTCGCTGGAGCGGATCCTGGACCGGATGGCCGATATCACCATCGACGAGGAGTTTCACGGCCCCGCCGACGATCGCCGTTACAACTACGAGCCGACGTTCATCCTGCGCGGCTTGACCGATGTCCATATCAGGTTCAAGCCCGTGCGCTGACAACCTCCCGAAGGCCGATTCCGCGGATCTCGTCTTCGCCGCATTTGCTATTCTCCGATTACGAGAATGACAATCTCACTGGCGAAGACGAGATTCCGGTTTCAGCACGCTGAAGCCTGATCACGTTCTATAGTCAGCCGACCAGTGCCTGATCCGTGGAGGTGTGCCTGTGAAATCCAGCTTGATCCGCGTGGCGATGAGCGCCGCGCTCGGGTTGGGGACAGCAATCGCATTGGCGCCGCCCTCGCAGGCCATGTACTTCGGCAACTACAACCTCAACATTCCGGATCGCCGCGATTTCCACACCTGGATCTGGTCGGCGATCACACCGTGCCACGAACCCGGGACCGACATTTTTGTGAAGGACTGCATCACCATCCGGACGATCCCGCAACCGGTCGCCAAAGCGGTCCCCAACACCGGGGACGCAAGATTGGTCGACGGTCGCTACACCTTGACGATCGATGAGTTCTACGGCCTGCGCTGCGGGGACATCTACTACGGTCCCACCATCCCGACCCACGACGTCTACACGTGGGACGCGAACACCCTTGCCGGCGAGATGGTCTCGTCGTTCGACGCCGGCTGTGACGGCGCGCCCGGCGGCTCCTTTACCTACCCGTTCACCTTGACGAGGATGTGATCGATGCGCCACCCCCTCGTCCGGATGCTCGCCGCTGCCGCTGCCACCGCGCTGGCAGCCGGCGCGGTCGCCACTGCCGCACCGGCATTCGCCGATGACCCACCGCCGCCCCCCGGTCCGCCGCTGCACCACGTGCAGTACACGGTGACCACCGACGCGCCGTACTGGGTGCACATCTACTACCGCGACAGTGAGCCCGCGATCTTCTCGGACTACAGCCACAATCCGTACCAATTCAGCCCACGAGTCGATGTCGATGTCGCGCCGGACAAACCGTGGGTGTTGGACACCATGCTGGCCGATCCAGACCTGTGGGCCATGGTGCTGGTGCAGAGTGGTGAGTCGCCGAACTTTCCGACCCCCGGGTTCAACTGCAAATTGGCAGTCGACGGTGTGGTGGTCAAGACCGACAGCGGCCCCAAGGGTGCGCTGTGTTCGATCCGGAATTGGTAACCCGGCTTCACGGTCAAACGCCAAGACACTTGAGGCGACGCAATATGCGTCGCCTCAAGTGTTTTCTGCGTCGTGGCGACTCAGGCGTCGCCGCGCAGCCATCGGGTCTCGCCGTTCATCGGAACACAGCTCAGGAACAACCCGTCCGGCGCCTGCGCCACCGAGTTCTGCTCGTTGATGCACAGGCTGTTCTCGTCCCTGACACCCACCATGGGGGGCGAGCGGAACCACCGTGGCTCATAGCGCCGCGGCGAGCCGCAGAACAGCAGCCGGCCCCACCCATTGCGCGCATCGACACCGAACACGTAGTAGGACGTGTTGTCACACGGCGCGCCGAGTACCGCATTGGGATTGATTCCCGGCGTGCAAAACGCGTCATTACATGTCTGCGGTCCCGCATTTGCCTGCGGGGCAGCCAGCATCCCGGCGACAATCACTGAAGCGGTCGCCATCACCGTCACACGCACGTTGCCACTTTCGCATAGCTGGAAATTAAACTCTCGATTTTGGAGAATATTACTACGATGGGTCCCGCCGCAGCTCTCCCACACCCCGCGACCACGGGTCCCACGGAACCGAATCCACCGTGGACCGACTGTTGATAGTGATATTCTCCCAAACTGAGAACATGGCTACCAGGCGATCAGGTCGGCCAGAAGGAGCGTTCATGTCAGTCACCCGGGTACGTGCCGGTGCGGTGGCAATCGCCGCTGCGGCGACGGTCAGCCTGAGCGGCGCCTCGCCTGCGGTCGCAGGCGAGCAGTGGGGTATCAACGGCACCTTCGCCACGTCGTCGAATGGCGCATGGGCCAAGATCAACGACCGCTACGAGGAGCAACCGCGGGTGGTGAGCACCTGGACGATCTCGACCCAGTGCATCTCGCCCACCGAATGCAGCGGCACGGTCAACAGCGACGCCGGCTGGTCCGCACCGGTCTACACCACGAACGGTCTCTGGTATGTCAAGCGCGTGGTACCCAACTGGCGTTTTTGTGCCGACGGCACCCCCGTCGAGGGCATGCAGGTGTACAAGTTCTACCCGGTGGGCTTCGACGGGCACGTGGACACATCCTCGAACGAATACGCCGGCGAGGACGTGACCAAGGGCCCCAGCGGTTCGTGTGGACGCAACCAGTGGCCAGTGGTTCGCATGCCGTTCTATATGAAGCTTGCGTAGATCCTCTCGGCATGCCCGGAACGAAAACTGAAGACAGAAAAGAGAACTGGCCACGGGCGATTGCCCGTGGCCAGTTCTCATGCATTGCACGCTAGGTCGGCATCAGGTCCTGCCACGTCTTGGGTGTGGACACCAGATCCGTCTGCTTGTACAGATTGCCGTCACTGCCCATGTACTCCCCCGTGCGCGGGTTGTACTTGGCAATCGCCACCGACGGCCCATTTCCGGCATCACCCTTGAATGCGCTCGGGGCCACGCCAGGTTCCGCGGGCATGGGAAGCTCCGGAGCATCCGGAAACACCCCTTGGCCGTGCGGGACCGACGGAAGCTCGGTGGCTTGCGGCGTATGCGCCTCAGGCACCGGAACCGCGTTGGGATCACCTGCCGGAGGCGGTGGCACGCCGGGCACCGGCGGCTCCAGGTACATCGGCTGCCCCGGCAGCAGCGGGCCAGGACCCGTCCCGGCGAAACTCGGCGCCGGCTGCGGCTCGGGTGCCGCACCCGGTGGCGGGGCGGTGACCCCCGTTGGCAGCGGAGTGCCGCCGAGCGGCCCGAAGATCTTCTCGTCAGGCAGCACCCGGGTATCCGGAGGTATGCCCTGGGCGATCAGATTGGGGTCGAGCGGGTAGGGGCCGAGGGCATGCTGGCGCTGCGCGAGCGGCTGGAAACCCTTGGGGTCGTTGCACAATTCAACCGTGGGCGCGCGCTTGCCCGGATGCGCCATACACGGGTAGTTGCGGGCACCGCGAACGCCGATCGGGGAATCCTGTGGCAGCTTGCAGTAGATGTCGTCGGGAGTGTCGATCACGGTGGTATCGGCCGGTGAGCGCCAGGCCGAAGGCGGGAGGAAGCCCACCGTGCAGGTCGGCGGATCCCCCAGGCCCAGCGAGAAGTCGGCCATCGGCAGACCGCTCGTGTTGTTGGTGTGCGAGTACGTCTGCAGCTGAGCGACGTACGGCGGCAACAACACCAGCAGTTGCTCGATCGACGGGTTGTAGGTGACCGCGATCTGACCGAACGTGGTCAGATTCGCCAGCAGGATTGGCAACGTCGGCTTGATCTGCTCGAGCAGCTTGGTGGTTTCCTGAGCGAAACCCGGACCGTTGCGCAGCAGTGATCGAATCTCGGGATCGTTCTCGGCGACCTGCCCGGTGATACCAGCCATGCTGGCCGCCCAGGTCCGGATCGAATCGGTGGTCTGAGCCTGTGCATCGAGGAAGGGCTTGGAGTCGTCGATCAACGCCCGTGTCTGATCGGAGACGGCGTTGGAGTCCCTGGTGATCGTCGATGCCGAGTCCAGCAGCGAGCCGAAGTCGTAGCCGGTGCCGTTGAACGCGTTGTAGGACTCGTCCAGCAGCTGGCTGAGCTTGTCCTTCGGGATGGTGTCCACCAGCGCACTGAGCTGATCGAGCATCGGGCCGACCTGCTGTGGGATCTTGGTGTCGGACATCATGATGACCGAGCCGTTCTCCAGATACGGCCCAGAATTGGTGCGCGGCAACAACTCGACGTACTGCTCGCCGACCGCCGACATGCTCCGGACCTCAGCCGCCAGGTCTGCAGGCACCTTCGGGGAACGGTCCAAAGACAGGGTCGCCTCGGCCCCCTTCTCGGTCAACTCCACCGAAGTGACCTTGCCGATCTGGGATCCGCGGTAGGTGACATTGCTGAATTGGTACAGCCCGCCGGTGGCCGGCAGTTCCAACTTCACCGTGATGCGTCCGATGCCGAGCAGCGTGGGCACCTGCATATAGGCGAACAGCATGACGGCCACACCGACGACAGATGCGACGGTGAAGAGAATCAGCTGAGTCCGGATGAAGCGGGTGAGCATTTATCCGCCACCCCCTGTCGGTGGAGTAGGAGCAGTAGGTGCCGGCGGTTGATCACTGGGCGCCGAACCGCCTTGCTGCGCATACGGTCCCGCGAAAACTGAGGTCGACCCGCTGGAGGGGTTCACCGGTTGGGGTGCTCCCCCGGGCATGGTCATCGGCGCCGGCGGTACCACGGGTAGCACCGGACCTGCATAGGTGGGAGGTGGAACATCCGGTGGCGGCGGTGCGTCCGGAGCCGGCGGGAACGCATCCGGTGGTGGCGGGTTGACCCCGGTCTTGAGCGGGTCATACGTGTAGTTCAGATAGCTCGGATCCCCGGGCACCGGAGCGTTTTGGGCGTCTCCCTGCTCCCATCGCGTTCCCATCATCAGGCTGCGCTTGAGATGCGGAATGGTCATGTCGAAGTACGCGAACAGGTTGTAATAGTCGCCGCGGATCACCCGGTCCATGAAGCTCTGGGTGAACGGGAAATGCGGCGCATATTCGAGCACCGAAGCCAGGTCCGGCCCGACGTTGGCCAAGGCCTTCAGCGCGGGCTCCAGATTCTTCAGGTTTCTGACCAGATCGGCCTGCGAATCGTTGACGAATTGGTTGGCGGTGGCGCTGAAGGTCCCGAGCTTCTGCAGCGCCGTGGTGAATCTCGGTCGCTCTTTGATCAAGACGTCGAGTGCGGGCGGGATCTTCTCCAATGCCCGGGTGATGACATCACGCTGTCCGGCGAAGGTAGAGGCCAGCTGATTCAAGCCCTGAATGGAAGCAACGATGTTGTCGCGCTGGGCATCCAGGGCGCCCACGAACGTATCCAGCCGGGTCAGCAGGTCACGGAAGTCAGTTTCCCGGCCGTTGATCGCGGCGCTGAAGTTGTGGATGATGTCGCCCATCTGGCCGAGACCGCCCCCGTTCACCACCGCGGCCAGCGATGACAACGTCTGCTCGGTCGTCGGATAGGTCGACGAGTTGTTCAGCGCAATCGTCGTTCCCGGCTGGAGTTTCCCGCGGGGAGCCTCACCGGCAGGCGCATTGATCGCCAGGTGCATCGAGCCCAGAAGGCTGGTCTGTCCGATGCTGGCCACGACGTTGGCCGGCACCACGACGCCGGGTTTCACCGAGAACTCGACGTCGGCGTGCCAGTCCCTCACCGACAGGCTGCGCACACTACCGACGACGACATCGTTCATCATCACCGGCGAATTCGGTTCCAGCGTAGCCACATTCGCGATTTCGACGTGGTAGACGCTGGAGTCCGCGCCGCGGCCCACTGCCCCGGGCAGGGGCAGCGAGTTTACGCCTTGGAAGGCGCATCCGCTCGCGGTGAGCGCAACGCAGGACCCGGTGGCGATCGCCAGCCGCAGCCGCTTGTCCCTGATCATGCTGGCGGCGTCCCTTCTGGTGGTAACGGCGCTTCGGGTGCCGGCGCTTCCGGTGCCGACGCTTCGGCGGCCAGGGGACCTGGCGCAGGTCCCGGTGGCGGGCCCGGTTGTCCGGCAGTCGGATTGAGCATGTCCGACACTGTGTTCGGCATGTTGGGCGGATAGTACTCACCGCCGGGCAGTAGCTGCTGGGCGCCTGGCGGCGGCACGCCGGGCGCGCGGCCGGTGAACGGCGGTGGTGGCTCCGGACCGGGGTTGTACGCCGAGATCGCCGGCGGCGTCTCGGGCGGCGTGGGCTCCCCACCCTCACCGCCGGGTGCCAGCCGCGGCTCGGAGTACTCGATCATCTCGGGGCTGGCCGATGGCATCAGGTAGGGCGTGATCGGGAACGGCAGGTAGTTGAAATTGATCAGCCGCAACGCCGGCCCGAGATACTGCGAGCAGAGTTTCGCGGTCTCGGGCGCGGTGGTGTTCTCGACGGCGCCGATGGCGCCGCAGACGAACTCGACCGGGTTGGAGAAGTTGTTCATCACGAACTGACCGACCGGGCTACCTGAGTCCGGGTTGTAGATGTTGTACCCGTTCATGAATGCGTTGGGCGCCACGTGGAGCAGTTGCTCGATGTGCATCTTGTTGTCGACCAGGTTCTGAGTGACATTCGCCAGGCGCTGGACCTGCTCGGAAGTCTGGTCACGGCTTCCCGCGACGAACCGCTGCACATCGACGACCGCCACCGACAGGTTGGTCAATGCCGCATCGAGATCCGACCGGCTGCCGTCGACCACGCTGGTCAGGGTGGCCAACCTGTTCTGGAACTGCACTACCTGCTGGTTGCTGTCCCGCAAGGCGGTCACGAACGTCTGGAGGTTTTTGATGATGTCGACGATGTTGCCACTGCCCTCGGCCAAGACCCGGGCAACACCGGACAACTGCGAAATCGTCTGCCGCAGTTTGTCGCCGTTGCCGGCCATCGCGTCGGCCGTGCTGTTGATGAACCGGGACACCGAGGTCCCGTCGACACCGCTCTGCGGTCCGAGGTCGGTGGACAACCGCATCAGCTGTTCTTTGACCTGGTCCCACTCGACCGGAACCGCGGTGCGGTCCAGGCCGATCACCGCGTCGTCAGGCAGCGTCGGACCACTCGACCGGTAGGCCGGCGCGAGCTGCACATAACGCGCGGCCACCAAGTTCTGGGCCACGATCACCGCTTTGGCATCGGCGGGTATCGGCACGTCATGGTCGACCTTGAGGGTCACCCGGGTCTGGGTGCCCTCGGGTTTGATGGACTCGATCGTGCCGACCTTGACGCCGGAGACCCGGACATCGTCACCGGGATAGACACCGGTGGCCGAAGTGAAGAGAGCGGAGAAGGTCTTCTGCCCGAAGAAGGCCTGACGCAGCACAACTGCCGCGCCGACGACCAGCAGCGCCACCAACGCCACCGCAAGCCATTTACCGAGACGACTGCGGTTCATCAGCGTGAACCTCCGGGAATTCCGTTGTAGGGCATTGGGAATTCAGCACGCGGGCCGGCATTGTCCGGTGGCTGACCGGCATTGGTTCCGCGCCTGAATCCGAAGGCATAGTCGAAGAACGGCTGCAGCAGCTGGGCCGGTTGCAGGTTGGGCACATAAGCGTTGTAGTACGCCCCGTTCGCCAGGGTCTCGGCCTGAGACAACTGGAACTTGTTCATGTTCGGCAACGCCTTGGTGATGTTGTCGCGGTTGCGTTCCAGCATTGCGGTCACCGAGTTGAGCCTCTTGAGCGTCGGCGCCAGCTGTGCCTCGTTGTCGGCGACGAGGCCGGACAGTTGCTGCGAGACGGCTGCGGTGTTGGCCAGCAGATCAACGATGGCCTGGCGCCGGTCGTTGAGCACCCCGAGCAGATCATTGGCGTTGAGGATCAACGTGTTCAGCTGATCGCTGCGCTGTGACAGCACCACGGTCACGTCGCTGGCGCTCTTGAGCAAGCTGGCCAGGCTCTCGTTGCGGCCGTTGATCGATTTCGACAGCCGGCTCAGACCGTCGAATGTCGGCCCGAGCTTCGGTGCGACCTGATCGATGGTCGCCGACAGGGTGTCCAGGGACTGGTTGAGCGAAGCCGTGTCGGTACCCGCCGAATTGGTGGTGAGGTCACTGACAGCGTCGGTCAGCGAGTACGGCGACGAGGTACGCGACGTCGGAATCACATCCGTGGTGCGCAAGGTGCCGCCACCGTCGGACTCCAACGTCAGCACCCGCTCGCCCAGCAGTGAACCGGTGCGGATGTGCGCCGTGGTCAGCGATCCCAGGGGGTACTTGCCTTCCGTGGTGAACGTGACCAGCGCGTCGCCGTTCTCCAACGACACGTCGGTGACCGAACCGATCTTGATCCCCGAAAGTGTCACGTCGTTGCCGGCGGCGATCCCGCCGGCCTCGGTGAACAGCGCCTGGTGGCGCACCGAGGAGGCCCATTGCTGCAGCCGCTCGGGCTGCAACCCGACGGCGATGACGAGCATCATCAGCACGACACCGATGAAACCTGCCTTGATCAGGTTTGATTCGCGGTACTTGAGCATCAGGGCTCCGCGCACCTCCCGCCTTCTTGTTTGATCATCGGGAAGTGCGCGGTGCGCCCCTGCAGATCGGTGACACGGATGGAAAGTCCGCAGATGTAGTACATGATCCAGCTGCCGTAGGAGCCCAGCCGGGCCAACTTGCGGAAGTTGTCGGGGGCCTTCTGCAGACCCCGGTCGAGAACGATCTGGTGGTCATCGAGCAACGGCGCCAGTCGGTTCATCTGATCGACGGTGCCCTTCAGCGGCGGCCGTGCCTCGGTGAGCAGGCTTGCCAGCGAAGCCGTTCCGTTGTCCAGCTGCGTCACCGCCGTGCCCAGCGGGTCACGATCCTGCGACAGGCCACTGATCAACTGTTCGAGGCGATCGACGGTGCCGTCGAATTTCTTGCCGTCCTTGGCGATCGTGCCGACCACCGAGTTCAGGTTGTCGATCAACTGCTGGATCACCTGATCGTTGTTGGCCAACGTGTTCGAGAACGACGAGGTCTTGCTCAGCAGCGAGTCCAGGGTGTCGCCCTGCCCTTGGAAGATCTGGATGAGCGACGACGTCAGCGCGTTGACGTCCTGGGGGTTGAGCCCCTGGATCACCGGGCGCAGGCCGCCGAGCAACAGATCCAGGTCGAGCGCGCTCGCGGTGCGGTCCTGGGGAATCTGAGATCCGGCCGGCAGGAGCTTGGTCGAGCCGGGGCTGTCGATCAGTTCCAGGTAGCGATCCCCCACCAGGTTCAGGTAGCGGACGGCGACCTTGGTGCTGGTGGTCAGCGCGACGCTGCGGTCGGTGTCGAAATCCACCTTCACCGACTTGTCCGGTTGCAGCGAAACGCTTTTCACCGTTCCGACCCGGACGCCGGCCACCCGCACCGAATCTCCTGCCTCCAGTCGCGAGGCGTCACCGAAGACTGCCGAGTAGCCCGAGTAGGAACCGCCGCGGTACTCCGAGAACGTCATGAACAGGAAGGCGGTGAGGACCGCCATCACCACGGCGAAGGACGCGAACTTGATGAATGTGCCTTTGCCGCGTTTCATCCCGGTTGTCCGATCTGCATGGTGTTACGGGGCGGGCCGTCCAGCGGGCCGAACAGCATCTGCTTGAGTCCGTCCGAGTTCAACAGGATGCCCTGGTTGCCGTACTTCCACGGGTTGGCGTTGGTGTCCATGACCAGGTACTTGGACTTGTTGCCGAATCCGATGTAAGGCAGGCCCATACAGTGTGGACCACCCTTGGCCGCCACCTTCGGGAGGTTTTGCGGGTATCGGTACCGCTCGATGCCCAGAGTGAAGGCCACGTTCACCACGACACCGGGTTCCGGCTGTGGTGGCGTGTGAGCCATGTAGTTCATGCCTTTCAGGCCGCATTCGATGCCGGGGGCGTACTCGTTGAGCAGATCGGTGGTGGGCGCCAACAGGTTCAGCGTGGTACTGAGCGCCTGCCGGTTGCCGCCGATGACTTCGTTGCCCGTATCGGCCAGGCCGATCGAGCTGACCAGGAAGTTGTCCAGGTTGTTCTGCTCGGCCACGATGCTGTCGCTGAGCTTGTTGGTGTTCTCGACGGTCTTGAGCAGGTCCGGCGCCGCGTCGCCGTAGGCGCGCGACACCGCCGCCATGCTCTCGATGTCGCCGGTCAGGTTGGGCAAGCTCGGCTCGATCTTCTTCAGCACCGCGTTGAAGTCGGACAGGGACTGCCCCATCGCCTCGCCGCGGCCGGAGAAGGCCGACGACAGCGCGCCCAAGGTCTCGTTGAGCTTGGCCGGGTCGATCTTGTCCAAGACATTGGTGAGTTGTTGGAAGACCGTGTTCATCTCGACGGTGACATGGTCGCCCTGGAGTGTCTGACCGGGGCGCAGTTTCTCGGACGAGGGATTGTCCGGGGCGACGAGCTGAACGTACTTGGCACCGAACACCGTGGTCGAGGCGATGTCAGCCTGGACGTTTCCGGGGATCAGGCGAAGCTGCGCCGGGTTCATCGCGAGGTGCAACACGGCCTTGCCGTCGGGGCGCTGCTCGATCGAGCTGACGGTCCCGACCTGAACGCCCCGCATCTTCACCTTGGCGTCCGGGTTCATCACCAGACCGGCCCGATCGGAGATCAGGGTGATCGGCTCGGTCTTGGTGAAGCTGCCGCGGAACAATGCGACCGCGAGGGCGAAGATCAGGCCTATCGCGACGACGGTCGCCAGACCGGCCAGTGGCCGTGCGGAGCCCCGCGCGCCGAAGCTACGCCCGGGACGGGCTGCCACCGGCGATGCGCTACTTGTGGTTTCGGACCGGTGGGCTGGGCCCGGTCCAACGTTTCGTGTCAACTCGTCTCCCTTAACCCGACAGGTTGAAGTTTCCGTTGGAGCCGTAGACGGACAGTGACACCAGCAGGGTCACCGAGACCACGACGATCAGCGACGTACGTACGGCATTGCCGACGGCCACCCCGACCCCGGAGGGCCCGCCGGAGGCGAAATAGCCGAAATAGGTATGGATCAGCAGGATGGTGATGGCCATGAGGACCGCCTGCAGGAACGACCACAGCAGGTCGATCGGATTGAGGAATGTCGTGAAGTAGTGGTCATAGAGGCCACCCGACTGCCCGAGCAGCACCACGGTGGTGAACTGGGAGGCCAGGAAGGACAGGATCACCGCGATCGCGTACAGCGGGGTGATGGCGATCATCCCGGCCACGATGCGGGTGGACACCAGGTACTCGACGGGCCGGATCGCCATGGCTTCCAGCGCGTCGATCTCCTCGTTGATCCGCATGGCCCCGAGCTGGGCGGTCACGCCGGCGCCGAAGGTGGCGGCCAGGCCGATACCGGCCACCACCGGGGCCGCGATCCGGACGTTGATGAAGGCTGCCAGGAAGCCCGTGAGTGCCTCGATGCCGATGTTGCCCAGCGACGAGTAACCCTGGATAGCCAGCACACCACCGGTGGCCAGGGTCAGGAACCCGACGATCACGACCGTGCCACCGATCATGGCCAAGGTGCCTGCACCCATGGAGATCTCGGCGATGAGCCGGACCAGTTCCTTGCGGTAGTGCATGGCCGCGTGCGGAGTGCCCGCCAGCGCCTTGAGATAGAACAGCGTGTGATCGCCGATCCGGCTCAGCGTCGATACCGGCTTGTTGAACTGCCGGGTCACCCGCGGATAGGTCGACCGCAGGATCGTCATCGTTCCCATTGCGTCCCCTGCCTCACGCCGTCAACCGGATACCGATGGCCGTAACGACCACATTGATCACGAACAACGCCATGAAGGCGTACACCACGGTCTCGTTCACCGCGTTACCCACTGCCTTGGCGCCGCCGCCGCTGATCGTCAGCCCGCGGTAGCAGGCCACCAGCCCGGCGATCAGCCCGAACAGTGCCGCCTTGACGCAGGAGATGATCACCTCGGGCACCCCGGTCAGCAGCGTGATCCCGGCCGCGAACGCGCCGGGGTTGACGTCCTGGATGAACACCGAGAACACGTAGCCGCCGAGGATGCCGATGATCACCACCAGGCTGTTCAGCAGCAGCGCCACGAGTCCCGAGGCCAGCATCCTGGGAGTCACCAGGCGCTGGATCGGGTTGATGCCCAGCACCTCCATCGCGTCGATCTCCTCGCGGATCGTGCGTGAGCCGAGATCCGCGCACATCGCGGTGGCCCCGGCGCCGGCGACGATCAGGACCGTCACCATCGGGCCCAACTGGGTCACCGCACCGAAGGCCGCACCCGCGCCCGACAGGTCGGCGGCACCTAACTCTCGCAGCAGGATGTTCAACGTGAAGCTCACCAGCACGGTGAACGGAATCGCCACCAGCAGCGTCGGTGCCATCGACACCCGCGCCACGAACCAGCACTGCTCCAGAAACTCGCGCCCCTGAAACGGCCGCTTGAAGATGAACCGGAAGGCATCCAGCGACATCGCGAACAACGCTCCGACCGCCTGCATCGGACCCGAGAGGTTGCGTAGCGATACCCCGGTCGACCACTTATCCGCCATGAGCGCTCCTGTCCCGGCTGGTGGCTGCCGGCGCCGCGGTCGGTGCAGCCTGCGGAGCCAACAGCGTCGTGTCGTACCCGGTACCTGCCAACCGGCTGGCCGGGCACCCGATCTTCACCGAAACCATCTGGGGTGCAATGCCTTTCACGTACCAGCGCGATACCGAGCCGTTCGGCTCGAAACTGGCCGGCAAATGCGAGGTGCGCTCGGACATTTGACGCACCTCCTGCCTTCCGCGGATCTTGTTGACCCCACCGGACCTACCGATGAAGCCGGACAGACTCGTCCCCGCGACCGCCCCCCGACTGCCTGATGCTATCGGACCTGCTATCTGTCGCGAGGGCAAATAACGCAGAACTTGCTCCCGTAGTTGACAATTGGGACCGGTCCCGGTGGACGGTTGCACCGTGCGACCGTCCACGCCGTGGGCTGCAACGGCAGCCGCTGACGACGGGCGGAGTGCGACGGTGGCGATCAATGGCATCGGGACGGCAGCCTAGGTGACAGCGCCGGCGGTCTTGAGTTCGATGATGCGATCCCAGTCCAAACCCAGTTCGCCCAGGATGTCATCGGTCTGCTCGGCGAAGCCCGGCGCCGGCCCGGTGCTCGGCGCCGTGACGTCGAATTGCACCGGGTTGGCCACCAACTCGAGCTCGCCGGCCTGCACCAGGTACTCGTTGGCCCGGATCTGGGAATCCTGTGCCGCCTGCAGGGTGTCCTGCACCGGGGCCCACGGACCGGCCAGCGTGGCGAATCGCTCGCTCCACTCTGGCAAAGTGCGTTTCTTCATCGCCTCGGTGAGGATCTCGACCGCGTCGGGCGTGTGTTCCGCGAACGATTCGGCAGTCGCAAACCTCGGGTCGTCGATGTAGCTCTCGAGGTCCATGTGCCGGCAGACGTCGGCCCAGAACTTGGTGGGCTGCATCATCACGAACGAGATGTAGCGGTCGTCCGCCGTCCCGTAGAGACCCACGAGCGGGTTGATCGGCGAGCCGTGCACCCCGGGCGGCGGTGTCACCATCAGTTGGTTCAGATGCTGGGTCAGCGCCACGGTGTGACCCATCGACCACAGGCCGCTGCCCAACAGCGACACGTCCACGATCGATGGCTCACCGGTCCGCTCGCGCTTGAACAACGCTGCCGTGATCCCGCCGGCCAGGTTGGTGCCCGAGATGGTGTCACCGTAGGCGGGCCCCGGGGGCGCGATCATGCCCTCCATGCCGGCCGGCGTGATCGTCGCGGCGGTGCCGGCCCGGCACCAGAATGCGGTCATGTCGTAGCCGCCCTTGACCGACTCCTCGCCGCGGGGGCCGAGGGCACTGCCGCGGGCGTAGATGATCTTCGGGTTGACCGCGCGGATGTCCTCGACGTCGATGCCGAACTTCTGCCGGTGCCCGGGCAGGAAGCTGGTGAGGAACACATCGGCCTTCTTGGCCAGCTCGAGCAGGACCTCGCGGCCTTCAGACACGGACATGTCCAGCCCGATGCTGCGCTTGCCGCGGTTGGCATGCTCGATGTTCGGGTTGGGATCGCCCTCGACGCGCAGCGGCCCGGTCTGGCGCAGACCACGCTGCGGGTCACCGGTGACGGCGTGCTCGACCTTGATGACGTCGGCACCCCACTCCCCCAGCACGGCCCCGGCTGAGGGGACGAAGCCGTACATCGCGACCTCTAGGACGCGGACGCCTGCCAATGGACCACCGGCGGTCATGACAGCACCCGGGCGAACGTCTTGGCCTCCAGGAACTCTTCGAGTCCGGCGGCACCCATCTCCCGGCCGATACCCGACTGCTTGTATCCGCCGAACGGACTGTCGGGACTGAAGTAATTGCCGCCGTTGATGGAGAACGTCCCCGTCCGGATGCGACGGGCCACCGCCAGCGCGCGGTCCTCGCTGCCGAACACCGCGCCGGACAGCCCGTAGATCGAGTTGTTGGCGATCCGCACCGCGTCGTCGTCGCCCTCGTAGGCGATGACGGCCAGCACCGGTCCGAAGACCTCTTCCTGGGCGATCTCGCTGTCGGGGTCGACATCCGCCAGCAGCGTCGGCGTGTAGAAGTAGCCGGGGTCGACCTTCTCGCCACCGGTGACCAGCGTGGCACCGGCCTCAACGGCGCGCTTGACCATGCCGTCGACCTTGTCGCGCTGCTTCTCGCTGATCAGCGGCCCCATGTAGGTCTTGGGATCGGTCGGATCGCCATACCTCACCAGGCCGAAGTTGTTCTTGATCAGCTCGACGATCTCGTCCTTGTGTTTGGCCGGCACCAGCAGCCGCGAGGTCAGCGCACAGCCCTGACCGGCGTGGGTGACCATGCTGAACGCCGAGAACAGTGCGGCGGTGTTGAAGTCGGCGTCGTCGAGCACGATCGCGGCCGACTTGCCACCGAGCTCCAGGAACACCTTCTTCAAGGTCTCGCTGGCCGCGGCCATGATGCGCCGGCCGGTCGGCGTGGAACCGGTGAAGGTGACCATGTCGACGTCGGGACTCGTGGTGAGCACCGCACCGACCTCTGGGTCGGCACCCGAGAGCACATTGACGACGCCGGCCGGGATGTCGGTGTGATTGGCGATCAGCTCGCCGAGCGCCAGCGTGATCAGCGGGGTGTCCGGAGCCGACTTGAGCACGACGGTGCAACCGGCAGCCAGCGCGGGCGCGAGCTTGGCCAGCGCCAGCTGGTTCGGATAGTTGTAGGCGATGATCGCGGCCACCACGCCGCCGGCTTCCTTCTCCACCCACCGGTGATGCTGCATGCCGCGGCTCTCGATGTTTCCGAGGTCCTCGGTCAGGGGGTAGGTCTTGAGCAACTCGGCGTAGTACCGCACGATGTCGATCGGACCGTCCAGTTGCGCGCCGGCACACAGCGCCGCGGTGGCGCCCACCTCGGTGGTGGTCAGTGCGGCCAGTTCGTCGCGATGCTCGATCAGGGTCTGGTGCAGCTGCTCCAGGCAGTGGATCCGCAGTTCCGTGTTGGTGGACCAGTCCGTGTTGTCGAATGCCTCGCGGGCCGCGGCGACCGCAGCCTGCGCATCGGCGACGGTGGCGTCGGGTGCGTAACCGAACACCTCACCGGTAGCTGGATTCACGGAAGGAAACGTCCGCGGCGTCTCGCGCAGCTCTCCGCCGATCAACAACTTCCGGTCAGCCCGCTGTTCTTGCGCGATGGTCGGCGCTTCCTGCTGCATCATCCTCCTCAGGCGATTCCCTACTGTGATGGAAACTGCATTCTCATCACCGGCGAATCATACATTCGCTCGATGAGAACTCAAGTGAAAGCTAGATCAGCTAGTCATGCCCTGTTCGCTGCGAATCCACCATCCGCGCAGGCGGCATGCAGGTTGGGCCCAGATCTTGCGGCGAGAGCCAATCCGAGAGTACGGTTCTCATAATCGGAAGGATGATTCTTGAGCCTTGAGAAAGCCCGGCGGCGCCCGGCGACCGGAGAACTGTCATGAAGAACGCCGTTGTCACCGGAGGAGGTTCGGGCATCGGGGCGGCCATCGCCGCTCGGTTGCGCGCCGACGGCCTCAACGTCGCAGTCCTCGACCTGCAGCCATCAGATGACGAATTCGCACACGTCGCCGACGTCACCGATCGGGCCGCGGTCGACACCGCACTCGATGCGGTTCGCGCCCAACTCGGCCCGATCTCGGTGCTGGTCAACGCCGCCGGCCTGGACTGCTTCAAGCGCTTCAGCGACGTCTCGTTCGAGAAGTGGCAGCAGATCATCGACGTCAACCTCAACGGTGTATTCCACTGCATCCAGGCCGTGCTTCCCGACATGCTCGAAGCCGGCTGGGGCCGCATCGTGAACATTTCCTCGTCGAGCACGCATTCGGGTCAGCCCTTCATGTCGCCTTATGTCGCGGCGAAGTCAGCGGTGAACGGCCTGACCAAGAGCCTGGCGCTGGAACTCGGACCGAGCGGGATCACGGTCAACGCAGTGCCGCCGGGCTTCATCGACACCCCGATGCTGCGCAAGGCCGCGGGCAAGGGCTTCCTCGGCGACACCGACAAGCAGATCGAGCAGACCCCGGTGCGGCGCATGGGCAAGCCGGAGGACATTGCCGCCGCTTGCGCCTTCTTCGTCTCCGAGGAGGCGGGCTACATCACCGGCCAGATCCTCGGGGTCAACGGCGGCCGCAACACCTGACGCGTAAGCGACGCACACAAAACATCATTGAAGCGAAAGGACACATGCAGTGGGACGGGTAGAGGGCAAGGTCGCATTCATCACCGGCGCGGCACGTGGTCAGGGCCGCAGCCACGCGATCCGGCTGGCCGAAGAGGGCGCCGACATCATCGCGGTCGACATCTGTAAGAACTACGACACCGTCGGCTATGCAATGGCGACGGCAGAAGATCTCGCAGAGACCAAGAACTATGTCGAGAAGACCGGCCGGCGCATCGTCACCGCCCAGGCCGACGTCCGCAACGAGGCCGAGTTGCGCTCCGCGCTGGAGTCGGGGCTCGCGGAATTCGGCAAGCTCGACATCGTCGTGGCCCAGGCCGGGGTCGCAGCGATGAAGGGCCAGCCCGCGATGCAGGCCTGGACCGACGGCATCAACACCAACTTCGTCGGCACCATCAACGCCATCCAGGTCGCACTACCGCACCTCAAGGAAGGCGCCTCGATCATCGCGACCGCGTCGGCCGCAGCTCTGATGGACGCCCACAGCAAGCCCAACCCCGGTAGCGATCCGGGCGGCATGGGCTACATGGTGTCCAAGCGGCTGATCTCCGAATACGTCCACGCACTGGCCACCGAACTGGCCGTGCGCGGCATCCGGGCCAATGTCATCCACCCCACCAACTGCAACACCAACATGTTGCAGAGCGAGCCGATGTACCGCTCGTTCCGGCCGGACCTGGAAAACCCCACCCGCGCCGATGCCGAGCCCGTGTTCGGCGTGCAGCAGGCCATGAAGGTCAACTTCATCGAGCCCGAGGACATCAGCAACGCGGTGCTGTGGCTGGCCTCCGAAGAGGCCCGTTACGTCACCGGCATGCAGCTGCGGGTCGACGCCGGCGGCTACCTCAAGTGGTACGACTACCACGTCTGATGCCGTATCCAGTGATTGGAAAGGAGTTGGCGCAGTGAAGGTTTCGGTCGATTCCAGTAGGTGCCAGGGCCACACCCTGTGCTCGATGATCGCGCCCGACTCGTTCGAACTCGACGATGTCGACGGCCACGCGTCGCCGGTTTCCGAGGTGGTGCCCGCCGACCAGGAGGACGCGGTCCGGGAGGCAGCACAGTCCTGCCCCGAGCAGGCCATCCTCATCGAGGAATGACGACGGCCAATCAGGCCGGCCAATGACAAAGGGAGACAACGCCGTGAGTATCGACCGCGATGTCGTTACCGACGACGACCGCAAGAAACACAAGATCCATTTCGACCGGCACACCCCGGAGTACCGGGAGCAGTTCCAGGACATCACCGAAGAAATGCACGCCAAGTGCCCGATGGCCTGGACCGATGTCTACAACGGGCACTGGATCGCCGCCGACAGCAAGCACGTGTTCGAACTGGCTCGCTGTCCAGTGGTGTCCAACCACCACGACATCAGCGGTGAGACCCCCTTTCAGGGCATCACCATCCCGAAGGCCAGCCGTGCCACCGTCGTTCGCGGCGGCATCCTGGAAATGGACGAGCCCGAACACAGCGCCTACCGCGGTGCGCTGAATCCGTATCTGTCTCCCGCGGCGATCAAGCGCTGGGAACCATTCGTCGACGAGATCACCCGCGCCGCACTCGATGAGCACATCGAATCCGGCGAGATCGACTTCGTCGAGCATCTGGCCAACGTGGTGCCCGCGGTGTTCACCCTGGCCATGATGGGTATCGAGCTCAAGAAGTGGAACGTCTACAGCGAGCCCACCCACGCGTCGGTGTACACCCCCGAGCACTCCCCCGATCGCGAGAAGATCAACGAGCAGCACCGCGAGATGGGCATCGACATCATCAACAACATGATGGAGATCCGGGAGACACCTCGGCCGGGTCTCGTCAATGCCCTGCTGCAGTTGCGCATCGACGGTGAGCCGGCACCGGATATGGAGATCCTGGGCAACCTCGGCCTGGTCATCGGCGGCGGGTTCGACACCACCACCGCCCTGACCGCTCATGCCCTGGAATGGCTGGGCGATCATCCTGACGAGCGCGAGCGGCTCAGCCGGGAGCGCGACACCCTGCTGCACCCGGCGACCGAGGAGTTCCTGCGGTTCTTCACCCCGGCACCCGGGGACGGGCGCACGTTCGCCGAGGACGTCGAGGTTGCGGGGCACCAGTTCAAGCAGTACGAGCGGCTGTGGCTGTCCTGGGCGATGGCCAACCGCGACCCGTCGGTGTTCGACAAGCCCAACGAGATCGTCCTGGATCGGAAGGGCAACCGGCACTTCAGCTTCGGTATCGGCGTGCACCGCTGTGTGGGTTCGAACGTGGCTCGCACGGTGTTCAAGTCGATGCTCACCGCCGTGCTGGACCGGATGCCGGACTATGTGTGCGACCCCGAGGGCACCGTGCACTATGACACGATCGGCGTCATCCAGGGCATGCGGAACCTTCCCGCGCGGTTCACCCCGGGCAACAAGCTCGGCCCCGGCCTGGACGAGACCCTGGAGAAGTTGCAGCGCATCTGCAATGAGCAGGAGTTGGCCCGGCCGATCACCGAGCGCAAGGAAGCCGCCGTCATCGACTGAGGCCGCTTTCGCGAGGACGCCTTGTCCGTCTGCCGCCTGTTAACCTCGAATGAGGTCGGGTCCGGCAAACGTGCAAGGCGTCGCCTTTTCGGGCGTACAACATGGGGGTTCCAACACGTGATCAAGTCTTCTTACAAGTACATCGCGGCCGCCATCGGCGGTCTGGCGCTGTCGGTTCCGCTGGTGCCGGGTGTGGCGTCTGCCCAGCCGGATTTCAGCGGCGTCGTCAACACCACCTGCAGCTACGAGCAGGTGATGGCGGCGCTCAACGCTCAGCGGCCCGACCTGGCTCAGCAGTTCAACGCTTCCCCGTTCGCTCAGGGCGCGCTGCGTAACTTCCTGGCCTCGGGGCCTGCCGAACGTCAGCAGACGGTGGCGCAGCTGCAGGCCAGCCCGGCCGCCCAGCAGTACTTCGGGCCGATCAACATGATCGCGGGCAGCTGCAACAACTACTGATCGGTCAGCCGGTCTTGACGGGCATCCGGGCCCAGCCCCGCACGCTTGAGGTGTGTGCTCGGTCCGCGTGGTCGTAGTCGACCTCCCAGTCGGACCAGCGCTTCAGCACTTCTTCGAAGGCCACCCGCGCCTCGACCCGAGCCAGTGCTGAACCGAGGCAGAAGTGCAGCCCCTGACCGAAGCTCAGATGGCTGCCTTTGCGGTGGATGTCGAACCGGTCCGGATCGGTGTAGCGGGTATCGTCCCGGTTGGCCGAGCCATTGAGCAGCAGCATGTAAGAGCCTTCGCTCACGGTCTGCCCGTACAACTCGACGTCGCACGCCACGTAGCGCGCCTGCACCGGTGACGGCGGCTCGAATCGCAGTGTCTCTTCGACCGCCGACGGGATCAGGCTGGGATCAGCGGCGAGCTCGTGACGCTGGTCTGGATGCTCACCGAGCAACTGCCCCATGAAGCCGATGAGCCGGGCGGTAGTTTCACCGCCGGCCCCGGCAATCATCGCCGTGTAGGCCAGAACTTCGGTGCGGTCCAGGCGCCGGCGGGTACCGTCCGGTTCATCGACCTCGGCGTTGAGCAGGTCTGTCATCAGGTCATCGGAGGGATGGGTAGAGCGCCATTCGATGTATTCGGCGAACTCCGCGAGCGACTCGGCGAAGATCGTGGCGCTGACGTCGCCGGCGTTGTCGCCCACCGAGATGTTCTTGTCGGTGCGTTCCCGGATCTTCTGCTGCCCGTCCTCGGGAATCCCGAGCAGGTAGCCGATTGTGCGCATCGGCATGATCGCGCCGAGGTCGACGACGAAGTCGAATCCGTCGGCTTCCATGAGGGCATCGAGCGCGTGAGAACAGAATCCGCGGACCAGATTCTCGACCGCCAGCATGCGGCGCGGGGTGAAGACCCGGGACAGCAGGCGCCGGTGCAGATCGTGTAACGGTGGGTCCTCGAACAGCAGGATGCCCGGCGGCACCTCGATACCGCTGAACAGGATGTCGGCGGTGGTGCCACGCCCGGACCGGTAGGTCTGCCAATCGGGCAGGGCAGCGGCGACGTCGTCGTAGCGGCTCAGCGCGTAGAAGTTGTACCTGTCGTTGTAGTACAGCGGGGCTTCTTCGCGCATCCGCCGCCACACGGGGTACGGATCATCGTCGATCGTGAAATCGAATGGGTCGTAGTACAACTCCACCGTCGAGTCGGTGCTCATCGTCGTCCTACCTTCCAATCATGTGGAGTGTCCCTGCGATTCGCTGTCGAACGCTATTGGGGCTGGTTCGGCACACCAGGGAAGAGCTGCTCGCTCGGGCCGACGTTCACCCAGCCACCGAGCTTGGTGATCAGATGGGGTGCGAACACCGAGGCGTAGGCCGCGTGGCCGATCACGATCACGGCGAGCACTGACAGGACGCCCGATTGCAGCCTCGTCTTCGCCAACTTGTCGGCCCAAATCTCGATCACGTTGCGGCCCTGCGAATCAGTACGCCCCAGTAGGTAGGTGAACAGCATCATCTGCAGGCCCATCGCGATGGAGTCGTAAATCGGGTACTGGTGTATGGTCCCCGACCACACCGCCAGACCCTCGATGACGTAGCCGTAGTAGAAGAGGCCGAGCCGGGCACCGACGATCGCGTTGAAGGCGAAGGCCCAGAGAAACCCGACACCGAAACCAACCAGCAGCAATGTCTGTGGTCGCCGCCAGTTCCATCTCCGGCTCGCCCAACGGCCAAGTGCCGCACCGATGATGGCAGGCAGCACGAAGTACCCCATGTAGCCGACCGGAACCGCCGAAGGCAGTCCGCCCCAGGTCAAGTTGAGTGGCCACCACGACGGCATCCGCGGCAATTCCGGCGGGAACTGCGCGTATACCGCCCAGTCGTACGGTGCCTCGATCCAGGAGAACGACAGCGCCGAGATGCACAGCAGCAGCAACGGGTGCAGCCGTCCGCGTCGCACACTCAAGTAGATGCCGACAGCCAGGAACCCCAGGCCGCTGATATAGGCGAACGCTACGCCGGCGTTGATCAATAGCTGCAGGCTCACTGTCCTAGCTCCCGGTCCGACACCTGCTGCGCCTCGGGCGGCGTACGACGCGCCTCCGGGTCGAAATACAGCACCAGACCGACGATCAGAATGATCAAGCCAAACAGGGTGCCCAACATGATCATTGCGCCCACTTCCACCCCCTCGGGATACGTTGTGCCAGTTTTAATAGTGGACACTATTATTTTGCGCCGGTCAAGGTCGCCTATCGTGAAGCTGATTGCCAGCGCTGGTCTGGGGAGATAGGAGAAAACAAGCCATGCCCCAGGGACGTTCGGCACCAAAGCGACCGCGCGGAGAGGCGCGCCGACTGTTGCTCCGCGCAGCTCGTGATCTGTTCTCCCGGCAGGGCTACCGCAGCACCACCACCCGGGAGATCGCTCACGCCGCCGACGTCAGCGAATACCTGTTGTTCCGTCACTTCGGTTCCAAAGCCGGGCTGTTCCGGGAAGCTCTGGTGCTGCCCTTCACGGACTTCGTCGACGAGTTCGGCCAGACCTGGCAGGCCGTGGTGCCGGAAGAAACCGACGAAGAAGAGCTGACCCGGAAATTCGCAGGCCGGCTCTTCGATCTTCTCGTAGCCCATCAAGGCCTGCTTCTGACACTCGTCGCGTCCGACGGCCTCAGTGCCGAAGAGATCGAAGGTACCGGTATCGCCGACATCGGACGTGCCCTTGGCCTACTCGGTCAGATCAGCGCGGAAGGCATGCAGATGCGCGGAATGAGGTCGACGCAGCCCGACCTGCCGGCGCACTCGGCTGTGGCGTTGATCGTCGGCATGGTCGCCCTGCGGTCGACATTCTTCGGCGATAGCCCCCCGTCCCGAGAAGCGATCGTCGACGAACTCGTCCAGGCACTGTTGCACGGTTTTCTGCACCGCCCCGCGCGATAGACTTACTGAGGGCCGTTGGGCCACTTGAGCAGTGAACCGGCATCGACACGGATGTGCTGGCCCGTGATGTAGCGACTGTCGTCGCTGGCCAGAAACACACCCAGATTGGCCATGTCTTCCGGCTCGATGTACGGGATCGGCATCGCCTGGAACAGATTGAAGAGCGGCTCGGCATCTTCACGGGTTGCCGTCTTGCCGGCGGCCTTGAGATCGGGGCGAAACACCCCGTACATGCCCTCGTTCTGCAGCAGGTGCGTGTTGCAGTTTGTCGGGTGGATGGCGTTGACCCGAATCATCCTCGGCGCCAGGTGAAGACACATCTCGTCGACGTACTCCATGACGATGCGCTTGCTCCAGCCGTATCCTGCACCGCCGGGGCCCATGTCGGGACTGGTGGTGGTGCCGCGGATCATCCCGGCAGTGGAACCGGTGACGATGATGGATGCGCCGGCGGGCAGATGCGGGATCGCCACCGCCACGGTGTTCATCACACCCAACAGGTCGACGTCGGAGGCATCGACAAAGCCCATCGGATCGGGGTTGCCCATGGCCATCGGCAGGATTCCGGCGTTGGCGACCACGATGTCGATCCTGCCGAGATCGGCCAGACCCGCCTCGACCGCATCGCGCAGTTCGTGGCGCTCGCGCACATCGGCCACCCGGGCAACCACTCGGCGGCCGAGTTCCTTGATCTTGCGTTCGGTCTCGGCCAGATCCTCGGGGGTGGCCAACGGGTAGGGGTTGGACGGGATGTCACGGCAGATGTCCACCGCGATGATGTCGGCGCCCTCCTTGGCCATCGCCACCGCATGTGCCCGGCCCTGCCCGCGCGCCGCACCGGTGATGAAAGCGACCTTGCCGTCGAGCTTTCCGGTCATGTACGACTCCTTAGTCTGATGCCGGCCGGGTTCAGCCGAGTGGGGTGAACGTGATGTGTAGTTCGGCGAGACCACGCATGATGAACGTGGGTTCGTAGGTGTAGTCGCGGTTGTCGACCGGCCCGTGATGCTCTTCGGAGATCGTGATATCGCTCATCCGGTCGAGGATCCGATTGAGCGATATCCGGCCCTCCGCACGGGCCAGCGGGGCACCGGGGCAGGAGTGAACACCACGGATGAACGCGATCTGTTCCCGCACATTGCTGCGGTCGGGCTGAAATGAGTTGGGTTCGAGGAACTTCCGCTCATCACGGTTACACGCGCCGGGAAGCACCATGACGGTCGTACCCGCCGGAACCTCGACAGCACCGATGCTGGTGGTCTTGCTGGCCATCCGGAAGTGCGACTTGACCGGGCTTTCCATCCGCAGCGCCTCCTCTAGGAACGCCGGAATCTTGCCGCGGTCCCCGCGCAGCATCTCTTCGAATCCCGGGTTGTCTCCGATGAACCGGACCGCCGAGCTGACGAGCTTGGTGGTGGTCTCCGTACCTGCCGCAAACAGGAATGTCGACAGGTTCATCACGTCTTCGATATCAGGCGTCGAACCGTCCTCGTACTTCGCCTGCGCCAGCCCGGTCAGCACGTCCTCGCGTGGCGCGCGCCTGCGGTCCTCGATGTAGCCGTAGAACTTCTCGTTGAGCCACTGCAGGGGGTTGTGCGTCGTCGGCGCTTCCTTGCCGAGCTCGCCGACTGTCTCCAGCGCGAACGCCGCCTTGAATTCCTCGTGATCCTCGGCCGGGACCCCGAGCAGATCCGCAATGACCAGCAGAGAGAACGGTTTCGCGTAGTCCGACAGGAACTCACAGCCGCCCTTGTCGATGAAGGTGTCGAGCTGCTGATCGGCCAGCCGCCACATGAAGTCCTCGTTCTCCTTGAGGCGCTTCGGCGTTATCAGCTTGTTCATCAGCCCCCGGGTCCGGGTGTGCAGCGGGGGATCCTGCGAGGTGATGTGCTCGGCCATCGGAACTGCACCGCGGTGTCGTTCGATCAGGTCGGTGACGTCGTCACTGTCGCCCGGCCCGAAGGGCATCCCGGAAAACGGGCCCGCTACCGACACGCACGATGAGAACGCCGGATCCTTGTAGACGGCCAGCGCCTCGTCGTAGCCGGTGACGGTGACGACGTTGAACGGGGTGGCCTGGGTGACAGGGCATTTGGACCGCAAGTGGTCGAAGTATGGATACGGGTCGGGAATCAATGCCGGGTCGGTGAAGAAATCCACCGTCTCGAAGTCGGTCATCTCACGCTCTCCTGATGGCTTTCGTTGCGCGGGGTTGTCATCCGAACAGAACCGGCAGCGACGTCGGTGACCGGAAGATCTGCCCGCGGATGTGCGGGTCGTCTCCGTCCGGGTCCAACCGCAGGTTGGGCAGCCGGTCCAGCAGAAGGTTGACGGCAGTACGCATTTCGAGCCGCGCCAGATGCATGCCCAGGCACACGTGCACGCCGTGACCCCAGGCCAGGCTGCCCTTGGCGGTGCGGAAGATGTCGAACTGGTCCGGGTTCTCCCACCGATCTTCCTGTCGATTCGCCGAACCGAGCATCGGCATCACCGAACAACCTTCGGGAATGTGCACCCCACCGAGCTCGGTGTCGCAGGTGGTGGTACGCGTGATGGTCAGCAGTGGCGGGTTCCACCGCACCGCTTCCTCGATGGCCTGCGGCAGCAATGACCGGTCGGCCTTGACGGCACCCAGCTGCGTTGTGTCCGTGAGCAACCCGAACAGCAGGTTGCCCAGGGACCGGTAGGTGGTCTCCACGCCGGCAGGCAACAGCAGCCGCAGGAACGAGAAAATCTCTTCATCGGTGAGCTTTTCGCCGTCGATCTCGGCCTCGGCGAGCAGACTGATCATGTCGTCCTTCGGCTCGGCACGGCAGGCCTGCAGGATCGGCGCGAAGTACTCGCACAACGCGGCCGACGCCGCCAGCCCGCGCTCCGGGTTCATGATCCAACTCAGCAGCGAGATGGACCACCGCTGGAATTGCGGATAGTCCTGCTCGGGCAGTCCCAGCAGCCCGGCGATGATGCGGCTCGGATAGTCGAACGTGAATTCCTTGACCAAGTCGACCTTGCCCTTGGCCGCGAACCTGTCGATGAGCTCGTTGGCAACGCGACCGACCAGCTCGTCTTCCCAACGCGCCAAGGCCTTTTGCGAGAACGCCTTCGACACCAGCGAACGCAGCCGGCCGTGCACCGGTTCGTCCATACCCAGCATCACCCGGTCGCCGAGCACCGGACCGAACGCCGCGATGACGCCTGACGACGAGAACGTCAGATTGTCGCGCAGCATCTGCTGGGCATCCTCGTAGCGATACACGATGAAGACGGGCTTACCCGCCTCCCCCGGCATCGCCGACATGTCGATCCGCTGGACCGGTTCCTCGCGCCGAAGCCTGGCGAGCTCCGGGAACGGATCCCGGACGTCTCCCGAGACGGCGTCGTCGAACGAGCCGAAGTCCTCGAGGTCGTCAAATAGCTGCGACAAAGTTCTCCCCTCCTAGCCGGCCGGGTATGCGACGGACTTGATCTCGGTGTACTGCTCGAATCCGGCGGTGCCGTTCTGGCGCCCGACACCGCTGTTCTTGTAGCCGCCGAACGGGGTGTCCGCGCCGTACCCCGCGGTGCCGTTGAGCCCGATGAACCCGGCGCGCAACCGGCGGGCGACGGCGAGCGAGCGGTCCAGCGAGCCGGACATCACATTGCCGGCGAGTCCGTACGGGCTGTCGTTGGCAATACGGACGGCGTCGTCTTCATCCTCGTAGGGAATGACCACGAGGACCGGGCCGAAGATCTCCTCCTGCGCGATCGTCATCGAGTTGTCCACATCGGTAAAAAGGGTTGGGTTGACCCAGAATCCCTTGGCATACAGCCCAGATGCCGTCGGCGCCTGCGTACTGCCGACGAGCATCGTGGCGCCTTCGTCGACTCCTTTGGCGATGTAGCCCAGGATGCGTGCCTGCTGTTTGGCCGAGATGACGGGACCGCAGAGGGTTCCGGGGTCTTGCGGATCACCAGGGGTGATGTTCTCGTAGATGGCTTTCAGGATCGCGACGCCCTCGTCGTAGCGGGAGCGCGGCAACAGCATTCGAGTGGGAGCAGCGCAGCCCTGCCCGGCGTGCAGCAACGGGCCGATACCGATTAAACATGCGGAATTGAACGCTGTGTCATCCAAGTCCTCCAAGACAATCGTCGCCGATTTCCCGCCGAGTTCGAGGAACAGCCGCTTCATGGTTGCGGCACCCTTTTCCATGATCCTCTTGCCCACGGCCGTGGAGCCGGTGAACGAGATCATGTCGACCTTCGGTGACAGGGTGAGCGCTTCGCCGACGAGGTGGTCCGACGCTGTCACGACATTCACCACACCCGCGGGGATATCGGTGTTCTCGGCGATGAGCCGGCCGAGTCGGGTGGCATTGAACGGCGTGTCGGGCGCCGGTTTGAGCACCACGGTGTTGCCGGTCGCCAGCGCCTGCCCCAGCTTGTTGATCGCGACCTCGAACGGGAAGTTCCACGGCACGATGGCACCGACCACGCCGACCGGCTCGTGCCACACCTTTCGGGTGGTGTTCACGCCGGTGACCGAGACCACCGTGTCACCGAGATCGGTTTCCCACGGGAATGTTTCGATCAACCGGGCCGGGTACCTGAGTCCGTCGGCGAGGGGCGCGTCGAGTTGCGGTCCGTGCGTGACGGCGCGCGGTGCACCGACTTCGCGGATGAGCTCCTCGCGCAGCTCCTCGACCTCACGTTCGATGGCCTCGTGCAGTTGTTCGAGGCAGCGGCTGCGGAGTTGATGATCGGTGGACCAGTCGGTCTCGTCGAACGACCGGCGGGCGGCGTCGATGGCCCGGTTCATGTCGGCCTTCGACGCGTCCGACACCTCTCCCAGGACCTCTTCGTTCGCCGGGTTGATGTTGGTGAACGTGCCGTCCTGACCGTCGACGAGCTTGCCGTCGAGCAGCATTCTCGATTCGAAGTCAGTCACGGCCCGCACCTTCCCCTCGGAGTGCGCCGAACCGCGGGATTCCCATCATCAGCCGGGTCATCTGGTGCAAACCCGCCGCGGGCAGGAAACGGTTGGCGATCAACAACATTCGTGCGTCGGGGCCGACAGCGGTCTTGACGAAGGGTTTCGGGCTGTCGAGGGCTTTGGCCAGACCCGCGGCGAACTTTGCGGGGGGCCGGGCCGCGCGCTTCATCATGGCCCGCCCCCGCTTGTCCATCGTGCGGTGGTGGCGGGCATAGGGCCCGTCGAGGTCGCGGACGTCCGTCGTGCCCGCGTCGGTGATGATCTCCGTGTCGTAGGTACCGGTGACCAGAATCGTGACGCCGATCCCGAACGGCCCGACCTCACCGGCCATCGACTCCCCCCACCGTTCCAGCGCCCCTTTGACCGCCGAATATGGTGCGGTGGCCGGCATTCCACGAACCCCGGCAGCGCTGGAGATCAGCACGATGCGGCCCCGTCCGGCGTCTCGCATCGACGGCAGCAACGCCCTGGTGAGCGCCACCGGTCCGAAGACGTTGGTCGCGAACATTCGCTCCCACAGGTCCGGAGGTGTCTCCTCGACCATTCCGGCCGCCGAGATCCCGGCGTTGTGAACCACCGCATGCGGTGCCCCGAGGGTTTCGGTAACAGCCTTGGCCGCCGCGGCGATCGAAGCAGCGTCGGTGAGGTCGAGCTGGATGCCGATCAGCCGGTCGTCATCGTTCCCTGCGCCCGTCGCCTCCCGCAGCAGTGTCATTCCGCGATCCGGCGAGCGCATCGCAGCCACCACGCGCCACCCCTCGCGATAAAGGTGCGTGGCCGAAGCGAAGCCGAGCCCGCGGGACGCACCCGTGATGAGGACTGTGCGCTCAGTCATGCTGGTTCCCCGTTGCGCACCGATCGCTCTTCGAACCCAGCTCGACGTCGAGGTTGCGGGACGGTCCCTGCTGCCAGGTGGACCACTTGCCCACCGAGTACGGCCCCTCGGCACCGTTCGCCCGGTAGTAGCCCTGGGGGTCATAGATCTTGGCCTCGGGATATGGCCACGGGCAGGCGACCGAGGTGGCGAGTCCGCTGGCCTTGATCGCCCAGAACCAGCCACCGTAGGCGAAGTACGACACGTTGATGATCGCGAACATCACCAGGAACGTGCCGAGTACGGGCTTCGTCGGGAAGAGCCTCGCCTTCGCAGCGAGCTTCTCGGCCACCGACTTTCCCGTGTCGTCGCGATAAACGAGGATCGCCGCCGGGATCATCACGAACGTCACCGAGAGCGATTCCCAGATGAGTGGGAACTGAAAGGTGCTGCCACCGAACATCGTTCCGAACGGAATCGCCTGCGAGTAGATGTAGAGTCCGGTCCGCACCAGGCTGACTTCCAGTATGGCGTCGAAGATGAACCCGATGACCAGCACCAGGGCGCCCAGGCTGACCAGCGGGTGTCGGGTGACGAAGGCCTCTGGACCGTGTTTGGCCTGCAGCTTGCGAAGAATCCAGATCGCCGGGAAGTACGGTCCGAAATAGAACAATACGTAGCCGAACACGATGAACGGTTCCACCGTCGGCGACATCATGATCAGGTACCAGTTCTCTGGCCAGTGCAGCAGCATCGGGTTGTATACCGCGTACGGCGACCAGTTCATGATCGGGTCCTGCCAGACGATCAGCGTCGTGCACAGCACCATCAGCAGTACCGGACTGCCGGGGTTTTTCCGCCAGCAGGCAACGAACATGACGGTGAACGCCACGACGATGATCACGGCACCCACCTGCGGGATGATCTGCCAGTGGTCGAACGCGGTCAGGAACGCGACGGGACGTGGCCGCCCCTCGACGTTCGGGTTGGCCACCCGCGAGTCGACGTCCGTCCGCCCGACCGCGACGAACAGGCCGAGAAAGCCGAGCCAGGCGAGCAGCGCCACCACCCGGCCCCAGTTCGGCCCTTTGCGCGGCGGCTTGACCTGTGTGTCAGGCGGTAGGGATTCCCTGGTAGTCATGTCATTCCGCCCCGAACCGGTCGACGAGGTGCGAGTTGATGCCGTCGGCATCGAGGGTCCGCGCGACCAGATATCCCGGCCCCATCCATGCGCGTCGCGTCCACTTCCCCAGGGACACCCGGGTTCCCGGCGCGCCGGACGCCGCGGGCATCATCTTCACGCGCTCGAGCGCTTCTTTGACCCCGCGCGGGCTCAACGGATGCGCGTCGGTGAAGGCGCGCACCAGCGTGGCCGCTACGTCGTGGTTGACCACCGACACGCAGTACTCGGGGCGACTCCCGTTGTACCGCTTCGCATACCGATCCAACCAGGCCTGTCCGACGGTGTTTCCCTCGTCGTACTGGTCGACCCCGACCCAGCCCAGAAACGCGCTCCACATGATCGGGTTGACCCATGCGTTCTGGAACGCGGTGGTGGTGAAACGGGGCGGGTCCCAGTTGACGGCCTCGAGCGCGGGGTTGATGAAGACGATGCCGAAACCGAAACCGAGATGCACGATCGCCTCGGCCTTCGCCTCGTGCAGCGTGCTCACCGCGGCGTTGATGTCCTGGGCAGTCTGTGCGATCGCGGCTTCCGCGACGATACGAATACCCTTGCGCGCACATGCAGTTCGCAGATTATTCAAATAGCTGTCACCGATGAGGTTCTGCTCGACCAGGACGCCGATCTCGGTCAGGCCCCGCTTGGAGACCAAATCCGCCAGGAAGATGGGTTCGTCGGTCATCGACCCCTGGGGGAAGGCGAATGTCCACTCGCCGAGCCAGTCGTCGGTGCCCGTAACGCTGATCGCCGGCACCTTGAAGCGGTCCTCGATCGCTTCGCGCAGTGGCACGCAGTTGTCGGTGATGTTCGGCCCGAACACCACCAGGCAACCCTCGTCGACAAGCTCACCGAAGGCGTCGATCACTGCCTTGACCGATCCCTTCGGCAGCCCTTCCACCTCGCGGTAGATCATCTGCACCGGGCGATCCATCAGGCCCTGCTCAACTGCCTCCTCGAACACCAGCTCAAACGTCTGGGTGAACGAGGCCATCAGTTCTTCCGGGAAACCCGGCGGCAAGGTGAAATCCATCAAATAGCCGACTTTGATGGGCTGCGCAGTGCTCTCGTACGACATCTGACCTCCATGTTTCGGCGCTCATCGCACAGGCGCCGTGGGCAGACCTAATATTTGTTCAGACACTAATGGCGGCCGGGCACACCGTCAATCACGTGATGCGGATCCACCCAGGTAGACGTCGATCAACTCGTGCAGACCGCGACCCACCGCAACGTCATCGGTGAGCGGCCCCGCGATCGCCACCCTGGCCGCCACCGCGACCGGCAGGCCTTCGGCGATGAGCCGTCCCGCTGCGATCAGCACCCGGGTCGACGCGACCTCACGCAGGCCTCCGGTCTCCAGGCGCCGGATCGCCTGGCCGAACCGCACCAACTCGACAGCCGTGGCATGATCCACGCCCGCTTCGTGAGCGATGATCCCCTCTTCGACATCGGGATCCGGAAAACCGAACTCGATGGCCACCATCCGCTGGCGCGTCGAGTCCTTCAGGTCTTTGAGCACACTCTGGTAGCCCGGGTTGTAGGACATGACGAGACCGAATCCCGGTGCCGCATCGAGCGTGATGCCGAGACGTTCGATCGGCAACTGGCGCCGGTAGTCGGACAGTGGGTGCAGCACCACCGTGGTGTCCTGCCGAGCTTCGACCACCTCGTCCAGGTAGCAGATCGCACCTTCCCGCACGGCGCGGGTCAGCGGCCCGTCCATCCACACCGTCTCGTCGCCGCGTAGCAGATACCGACCCACAAGGTCGGCGGTGGTGAGGTCGTCGTGGCAGGAGACGGTGATCAACGGCCGGCCGAGGTCGTGGGCCATCGCCTCGACGAAGCGCGTCTTACCGCACCCCGTCGGCCCCTTCAAGACCAGCGAAAGGCCCTGGCGGTACGCCGCCTTGAACACGATCTCCTCGTTGCCGACCGGTCGGTAGTAGGGACGTGCACTCAGAGCCTGCGAACTGGCGCCGTTCTGGTGAGCGAGCCCGGACTCGTTGGCCATCAACACACCTTTCGCCGTAGCCGCAACGCTGCGGTACGGAAGTGAGCCTATCGTGGAACAGATGTTTGTTTCAATCATTCTTCAGAACGCGGCTGCTCATATCCGGTCAGCCCCAATGAGATTCTGGGACTTGATATCACGACACTCGGCGACGAACCTCGCCGGAACGAATCGCGGAGCGGAACACTGGCCCGATCACGCCGGCGAGCTGATCGGGACTTGCGATGGTGGCGTGAGCGGCACTCCCGAACACCCGACGCAACGACTCCACGTCGGTGCTGGCACCGATGGTCAGGCACACGCAACCGGTCCCCCGACGCCGAGCCTCGGTCAAAGCGCGTCGGGCGTCGGCAGCACCGTAGCCGCGCTCGTAACCATGGTCGTAGGCCAGTCCGTCGGACAGCACGACCAGTAGCCGCCGCGAGGTGCCACCACGCTCCTCCAAGACCGCCGAACCGTGCCGGATCGCCGCTCCGAGACGCGAATACGCGCCCGGCTCAAGGCTGTTCAGCCGCCGGAACACCTGTGCATCCAGGTGGTCGTCGAACCGTTTCACCGGAACCATCGTCACCGCCGACCGACCCTGGGAGTAGTAGGCGTACAGCGACACCCGGTCACCCAGGTCGTGAAGCGCCACCATCAGATGGGCCACTGCCGTCCGCTGTTGCTGATGCACCGTGCGCCCGACGGTGCCCGGCTCAGCGGCTGAACCGGAGATATCCAACAGCAACAGCACCGACAGGTCCCGCCGGCGGCGCAGACTGTCCAGGTAGACGGCCTCGTCGGGCACCGATCCGGCCCGGACTTCGACCCGGGCCTCCAGCGCGGCGTCGATGTCGATGTCGTCGCCCTGCGGTTGCCGATGACGCCGATGCAGTCCCATGCCAAGACGTGCCAGGGGGCGCCGCACGCTGATCGCGTCCTCGATCTGCTGGGTCGCGTGCGGCTTGATCTGCGGGTCAGCCTCGCGGACGGTGCACCAGGCGGGTCGATAGACCCGGCGTTCGGCGTTCCATTCCGGATACTTCACCCCGTCGGTCTTGACGTCGACGATTTCCTCCGACGACACCGTGGCGAGCGAGGAGACCGCGTGCGCCCCGCGTTTCGTCGAGTTGGTTCGGTGCGTCGGCGAATCGGCACCGGGCGGCCCCCCACTGCTGCCACCCGTCTTGCGGGACGACGACAAGAGCTTCTTGAGCCATTTTCCGATGGCCCCACCCCCGCCGATCGGGCTGGAGAACAGATCGGGGTCATCAGAGTCGTCGACGTCGTCTTCATCGAGTTCCTCGAGCTCCTGCTTCTCATCGCGCCGCGGCACATGTGCCACCGACCGCTCATCTACAGGCTTGGCCGCTGCGCACGCCGCCAGGACCTTCCTGGCCTGGATCACACCGAATCCCGTCGGCGGATCGGGTAGCGCACCCTTGCCGCTCGCCATCGCCAGGGACGCTGCTGGTGAATCGCTGCCCTCGCAGACCCTCGGGTCCGCGAGGGCGCCAAGGGAATTCGGCAGGAGTGCGCGGTTGACCAACAGCGCGCGTTGTCCCTCGACGGCCAGATAGCGGCCGGCCAACCGCCGATGACGGACCAGGGCTCCGAGCACATCAGGGTCCAGGCTGCCTGCCGCGATCAGCGATGCCTGCACCGCCACCGATTCGAGCTGCGTACGCGTGGACGCCGACGGATCGACGAACACGGTCTTGCCATCGGTCCACGGCGTGGCACCCGGGGCGGCCGCCGTCACCGCAACCGGACGAGCTGCCAGGGCGGACGCCAGCATGCCCAGCCCGGCGAACCGGCCGTCGTCGTCACCGCCACCGGGCACTTTCCACCTCCGCACCCTGTTGACCAAATATCTGTTCCACCGTAGAGTTCGGGCCGACCGGAGTCAATCAACCGACCCGGAACATCAACTGGCAAGGGCTACAAAGTGATCGACTTCGACGACCAGGTCGCCGTGGTGACCGGTGCCGGCCGCGGACTCGGCCGGATATACGCCCTCGAGCTGGCACGGCGCGGCGCCACCGTGGTGGTCAACGACCTGGGCGGGTCCATGTCCGGCGACGGTTCGGACGTCGCGGTGGCCGATCAGGTTGTCGACGAAATCGTCGGCTCCGGCGGTACCGCGGTGGCGTCCTACGATTCGGTCGGCAGTCCCGAAGGTGGCGAGGCGATCGTGCGCACCGCCATCGATCAGTTCGGTCGGCTCGACGCGGTGATCAGCAACGCGGGCATCTTCAACAGCATCCCGTTCGACGAGCTCTCCCCCGAAGACTGGCGTCGCATGCTGCGAGTGCACCTCGACGGCGGCTTCTACCTGTCCCAGCCTGCGTTCCGGGTCATGAAGAACCAGGGCTACGGCCGGTTCGTGTTCATCGCCTCGTCGGCAGGGATGTTCGGCCAGCACCTCGAAGCCCATTACGCTGCAGCCAAGGCCGGCCTGGTCGGCCTCGCCAATGTGATCGCGCTCGAGGGCGCGCCGCACGGAATCCTGGCCAACACCGTACTGCCGTTCGGCATCTCGAGGATGGTCACCGAGACCCTCGGCGATCCGAAAGCGCTTGAGGGCAACGACTTCTTCAAGGCGATCCGGCCTGAGCTGGTGGCACCCTTGGTGGTGTACCTGGCCAGCCGTGACTGCGAGTTCAGTCATCAGAACTTCTCTGCCTGCGCCGGACGGTTCGCCCAGGTGTTCGTCGGGCTGGGTGAGGGCTGGCTGGCACCCACCGACAGCAACCCGACCGCTGACGATGTCGCCGCTCATCTGTCGGAAGTGGCTGCGACAGAGCCGTTCACAGTGCCGGGGTCGATCTACGACGAGGTATTCGCGGTTACCGAGCGGCTCGGCGTCACCGGGTGAGTCCGGCGACAGCGTTGCCGTCGGCACGTTCGGCGCAAGGCCCGCAACCCGGCCGTGCCGGGTCTACCGGCGTCTTTGGCTTCACGGGATCCCCGGCGCACAAGCGCTGTTCTGGTAGCCTCTAACCAAATATTGGGTCGGAAACCCAAATCGTATGACGGGAGCCAGCAATCATCGTGGAGCCGCTGTGGGCCGTCCCCAGGTAACCCCTGGGGAGCGCAAGACGCTCAAGCGCACCCCAGGTCGCGCAACCGAACCCGGCACCGTAGCGGAGGATCGTACGCGCCGGACCGAGATCCTCGAGACCGCCGCCACGTTGATCGCCACGTCGGGCCTGCGCACATCGCTGCAGGAGATCGCGGACGCGGCAGGCATTCTGCCGGGCAGCCTGTACCACCATTTCGAATCCAAAGAAGCAATCCTGGTGGAACTGCTCGAGCGGTATCACGAGGACCTCGACCGCATCGCCGAGCACGCCCAGCGCCGGTTGGACGGCCCCGATCCGGCGTCGCCGTTCGACCGGATCGCCGAGCTCGGCTCGGATATCGCGCGATGCGCCGTCGCACATCGTGCCGCTCTTCAGATGTCGTTCTACGAGAGCCCGAGTTCCAACCCCGACCTCGTCGCCCTGGCACAGCGCCGCCCGACGGCCACGCTGGATGCCATGCAGCAGACGCTGCGAGCCGCCCGATGGGCCGGCTACCTGCGCTCGGATATCGATCTGGCCGTTCTGGCCGACCGGATCTGCCAGACCATGCTGCAGGTCGGCCTCGACGTCATGCGCCACAATGCCGCACCGGAGAAGGTCGCCACCCTGCTATGCCGGATTCTGTTGGAAGGCTTGTCCACCGGCCGGCCTACCGACACCGAACTCGACAGGTCGGTCCCGTTCATCGCGGCCGACGCCGTGGTGCGGACCTGGATCGAGGAGGCCGCCTCCGAGGCCGATGACAAGACCGCCCATATCCGTGCGGTAGCGCGGGCGGAGTTCGGCCGGCGGGGCTATGAGGGCACGACCGTGCGCGACATCGCCTCGGCCGCAGGCATGGGTACCGGCACCGTGTACCGGCTGATCGGGTCGAAGGACGAACTGCTGGCGGCGATCATGCAGTCCTTCGGGGAGAAGATCGCCGTGGGCTGGACCGAAGTCCTCGGATCCGAGGGCACCACGATCGAAAAGCTCGACGCGCTGAGCTGGATTCACACCAACGCGCTGGACCAGTTCGGAGACGAGTTCAGGATCCAGCTCGCATGGATGCGCCAGTCCCCGCCGGACACCCCCAACCCCGGCTGGTTGTTCACGCAGCGCGTCAAACAGGTCAAGTCACTGCTCGCCGCAGGGATCAGGGCCGGCGAGATCAGCATCGACAGTCCGTCGAACGAGATGCTGGCGCGGTCGGTGATCTGTGTGGGCTGGATCCCCGAAAACATCCTGCGGCAGTTGGATACCCGGGCAGCGCAGATCCACGTGCGGGATACGAGCCTGCGCGGTGTCGTCGCGCGCTAGACACCGACCTCCCTAGCTCGAGCAGACGTGAATGTACCCGGAATCAACAGTTTTCGGGTGCCTAAGCGTCTGCTCGGCCCAGGAGGCTAGTCGAAAGCGTATCGCGGCAACGTATTCGGGATGTCGAGTGAGTTCAACAAGCCTGCGGGTGCGTCCACGACGTAGGGAATCGCATTGACCACCCGCATCGCGGTGGCCGCGCCGACCTCGCATTGTCACGCCAGAGTGGCTGTCGAGCTCGACAGCCACTCTGGCGTGACGCTGGGGTCCAAAGCCACTCAGCGCCGGGGCAACCCCAGCACCTGGGTGGCGATGATGTTGCGCTGGATCTCCGAGGTCCCACCGGCGATCGTGCCGCCGAAGCTTCTGGCGTAGCGCTCGAACCAGCTGGCGAAGTAGTGGTCGAGGTTCATGTGCGCGTACGGACCGGAGGTGGTCGGGTGGATCAACCCGTCGGGACCGGCCGCGGTCAGCGCGTTCTCGAACGCGTTGCGCTCGGCTTCGGATCCGAACAGCTTGAGCACCGACACCGAGGCGGTGTCGGCTTCGCCGCGTGAAGCCTTGGCCAGCGCCGCAGATCCCATGGCGCGCAAGGCCTGATAGTCCATGATCGTGGTGGCGTACTGGTCGCGCTCCAGCTCGGTCTTCGGCTGGAAGTCGGCCAGCATGTTGTCGATCCGGTCGGCGAAGCCGAGCCACATCATCGTGCGCTCGTGACCCAGCGATCCGTTGGCCACACCCCAGCCGCCGTTGAGCGTGCCGACCAGGTTCTCGGCCGGTACCCGGGCGTCGGTGAAGAACACCTCGTTGAAGTCGAGGTTCTCCTCACCGGTCATGTCGGCGAACGGCCGGCACACCACACCGGGGGTGTCGGTCGGGATGATCAGCACGCTGATTCCCTTGTGCTTCGGTGCGTCCGGGTCGGTGCGCACGAAGGTCAGCAGGAAGTCGGCGTCGTGGGCGCCCGAAGTCCACACCTTCTGTCCGTTGACGACGAAATGATCACCATCGAGGACGGCACGCGTGCGCAACGAGGCGAGGTCGGAACCCGCGCTCGGCTCGCTCATACCGAGTGAGGCGGTCTTCTCACCGCGCAACACCGGCACCGCCCAGCGGTGCTTCTGCTCATCGGAGCCGAACGTAAGTAGTGATGCCGCAATGATGTTGACGCCCTGCGGATTGAAGCTGTGGTAAATCCGGCGTCGGCACAGCTCATCGAGGTGGACGAAGGTCTGTACCACGGTGGCGTTGCGCCCGCCGAACTCCGGTGGCTGAGCCGGCAGCAGCCAGCCGTTGTCGAAGAGCAGCCGCTGCCAGTCGCGGGCCCACTGCGGCATGTGCGAGACCGAACGGGGCCGCTCCAGCGTGTCGGCCTCCGACGGCAGGTTCGCATCGAGGAACGCGGAGAACTCGGCGCGAAACTCCTCGACGTCGGAATCGTATGTCAGCTGCATTTACAGTCCCCTGTAGGTCGTGCGGTACTCAGCGGCAATGACGGCTCGGTGCTCGGCAGCGCCGCCCAGGAGAAGCTCGCCGGCCTTGGCCCGCTTGAGCGCAAACTGCACGTCGTTCTCCCACGTGAAGCCCATCCCACCGAACAACTGCACACCGTGGCGGAACACCACGGTCTGGCACTCTCCTGCCGCCGCCTTGGCCATCCTCGCCGCCAGTCGGCGCCGCGGATCGTCGGCGGCGATGGTCAGTGCGGCGAAATACGAAAGCGCACGGGCTCTTTCGATGGCAACGTGCATGTCGACGGCCTTGTGCTGCACGGCCTGGAACGAGCCGATCGCCACGCCGAACTGCTGACGCTGCTTCACATGGTCGAGCACGAGGTCCAGCGCCCGCTGGCAGGCACCGACCATGGTGATGGCCATACCGGTCAATGCGAGATGGTGTGCCTTCTCGGTGTCGACTGGACTCTTCTCGCTCCTCGCGTGCGCGGTCACCCGGTCCGTGTCATCGACATGCACGTTGTCGAATGACACCTCGGCGACGTGCAACACCGGATCGAACACCGCGCTGCGCTTGGCGGAAACCTTGCCCGCATCGACCAGGAACACACCACCGTCGGTCACCACGGCCAGGTTCTGTGCCCGGTCGCCGTCGAGGACGTGGTGGGCGGTTCCGGCCAGCACCCAGCCGGTGGCGTCCCGGTTGGCCGTCACACCGCTGTACACCGCGGTCCCGGCCTTGGCCGGATCGAACCGGTCGCCCGCCAGCGGCGCGTACTGGGTCATGGTCGCCAGGTACGGCGTCAGATCCGTGGCCCGGCCGAGTTCTTCGAGCACGATGGCCAGTTCCACCGCATTCTCCGATTCGGTGAGCTCAGTCCAGCCCTGGTCGATATAGCTCTGCCAGAGCGGTGTCGGGTCGACACCCTGCTCGGCCACTTCACGGACCAGCGTGGCCGGGCATTGTTTGGTCACCGCATCGCGCACGGTTTCCTGCCATAGCCGCTGATCGGCATCGAATTCGAGTAGCACCCGCCGCCTCCTGCCGCACTTTCACGTCCGGGAGGAGAATAGCATTCTCTTTCTAAGGCGACTCCTTCTCCTCCAGCAAGTACCGGTTCTCCATGCCAGTGCGCTGTACGGATCACCAGCACCGGCGCTTACCTGGGCGAAAGGGCCGCAACGCTCTGAGAACTATGTTCTTGCCATAGAAGAATATGGATCTAGACTGGCTGTAAGATCTGGCGCAGCAGACACGTCGTCGTCAGCTGGTGCCTGCTCGTTTCCGGACGAACATCGGAGGACAAGTCTTGGCTTTGAAAGACCCGGCGCAGCCCGGCAGTGCGGGAACGCCGCTCATCGACGCCAGCGTGCACATCTTCATGCAATCCAACAAGGATCTGCGGCGGAACTTTCTGAAAGAACCCTTCGCCAGCCGTGGCTTTCCGGATTACGAGATGAACTGGTACGGCGCACCGGGTGGCGAGTACGCCAAGGACACCAAGGGACCCAACCGCGAGTATCCCGGTTCGGATCCCGACATCGCCGCACAGCATCTGTTCACCGACCGCGGCGTCGACATCGCGATCCTGCATCCGATGACCCGCGGCATCATGCCCGACCGTCACCTCGGTACCGCCTTGGCGGCGGCGCACAACGAAATGATGGTCACGCGCTGGCTCGAACACGACGAACACGGCGAGCGGTTCCGCGGCACCATCCGGATCAACCCGGACGACATCGTCGGGGCCTTGCGTCAGATCGACAAGTACAAGGACCACCCTCGGGTGGTCCAGATCGGTATCCCGATGCAGTCGCGCGAGCTCTATGGCAAGCCGCAATTCTGGCCGTTGTGGGATGCCGCGGCCGACGCCGGCCTACCGGTGGCCGTGCACATCGAGGGTGGGGCGGGCATCCAATTCGCCCCGACGCCGTCGGGCAAGACCAGGACGTATGAGCAGTACCTCGGATTCATGGCGCTGAACTACATCTACCACCTGATGAACATGATCGCCGAAGGCGTGTTCGAGCGGACCCCCGATCTGAAGTTCGTCTGGGCCGACGGCGCCGCGGACCTGCTGACGCCGTTCATGTGGCGCATGGATTGCTTCGGCCGTCCCCACCTCGAGCAGACCCCCTGGGCGCCAAAGATGCCCAGCGACTATCTACCCGGGCACGTGTATTTCGTCCAAGGCGCGCTCGACGGCCCGGGCGACACCGAGTTCGCCGGAGAGTGGTTGAGCTTCACCGGCAAGGAAGACATGGTGATGTTCGGTTCCAGCTACCCGCACTGGCAGCTGAACGAGCCGCAGATCCCCACTGTGTTGAGCACCGAACAACGGGAAAAGCTGTTGTGGCGCAATGCCGCGCAGCTGTACGGCCTCGAGGCCGCGTTCGCCGGTGTGGGTTCAGCATCCGCGGTTGCGGCACAGTAAAGGCAGCTGAGGGAGGCCCTGATGACGACCACACAGCCAGTCACGACGAACCCGCGGGTGCCGGCGAAAGAGCGGATCGCGATTCGGTGCGTCGACTCCGACGTGCACCCGATGCCGCGCCGCGGCGAGCTGATCGACTACATCCCCGAGCCGTGGCGCAGCAAGTACTTCTTGAGCCACAAGGTCGGTGAGCAGATCTACTACGACGCACCCGATTACGCGCATGCCTACGCCATGCGAGTGGATGCGTTCCCACCCGACGGTGAGTTCGCCTGCAGCGACCCGGATATGGCGTTGCGCCAGCTCATCATGGAGGCCGGCTCCGACATCGCGATTCTGGAGCCGACCCACTCCGAGCACCGCCTCGGCGAAGCGACCGCGGCCTACTGCACCGCGGTCAACCTATGGCTGGCCAATCACTGGCTGGACAGTCACAACAACTGGCATGAACGCTGGCGGGGATCCATCTGTGTCGCCATCGAGGAGCCGCAGACCGCAGTAGCCGAGATCGAACAGTGGGCCGAACACCCGTACATGGCCCAGGTTCTGATGAAGGCCGAGCCGCGCCCGTCATGGGGTGATCCGAAGTACGACCCGATCTGGGCCGCGGCCACCAAGCACGACATCACGGTGAGCTGTCACCTGTCCCGGGGTGAATACGAGACCCTGCCGGCACCACCGGTCGGCCTGCCCAGCTACAACCACGATTTCATGGTCAGCTACTCGCTGTTGGCGGCCAATCAGGTGATGAGCCTGATCTTCGACGGGGTCTTCGACCGGTTTCCGACACTGCGCATCGTGTTCGTCGAGCACGCCTTCACCTGGATCCTGCCGCTGATGTGGCGCATGGACGCCATCTACGAAGCCCGCAAGTCCTGGATGGACATCAAGCGCAAACCATCCGAGTACGTCAAGGACCACATCAAGTTCACCACCCAGCCGCTGGACTATCCCGAGGACAAGACCGAACTGTCCCGGGCCTTCGAGTGGATGGAGTGCGACAAGATCCTGTTGTACTCCAGCGATTACCCGCACTGGACTTTCGACGATCCGCGCTGGCTGGTCAAACATCTGCCCGAGCACGCGCGCGAGGCCATCATGTTCCGCAACGGCATCGAGACCTACAAGCTGCCAGAGACCGTCCCGGTCCTCGAGGGACAGGCCCGGGTGTTCTGAGATGGGCGAACCCGATAAGCGCCCACGGCTCGCGCAGGGACGCGAGCACGTCGTGGCCACCGTCGACGAGATCCCGCCCGGTACACACAAACTCGTGCCGATCGGTCGCCACGGCGTCGGCGTGTACAACGTCAACGGAACGTTCTATGCCATCGCCAACTACTGTCCACACGAGGGCGGTCCGCTGTGTTCGGGCCGTGCCCGCGGGCGCACGGTGGTCGACGACGATGTACCCGGCGACGCAGTGATGGTCCGCGACAAGGAGTTCATCTACTGCCCCTGGCATCAATGGGGTTTCGAGCTGGCAACCGGCACCACCGCGGTGAAGCCGGAATGGAGTATCCGTACCTACCCGGTCCGTGTGGTTGGAGAAGATGTGTTGGTGATGGCCTGATGAGCGAGCTTGCGAGCGAATCAACAGCCCTGGCTGCAGTTCCGCAGCTCAAGCCCGGCGAGAAGACCATGGAGATCAACGGCGGCAACGTCGTCTACGAAATCCTCGGCGACAAAGGTGATTTCATCGCCCTGACGCCCGGCGGCCGGTTCAGCAAGGACATTCCTGGTCTGCGACCGCTGGCAGAAGCCCTGGTCGCGGGCGGCTACCGGGTTCTGCTGTGGGACCGGCCGAATTGCGGCAGATCAGACGTGCAGTTCTACGGCCAGAGCGAATCACACATGCGGGCCGAGACGCTGTACCGACTGATCACCGCCCTGGACGTCGGACCGTGCTTCATCCTCGGTGGCTCCGGCGGCGCACGTGACTCGATGCTGACCACCATGCTGTATCCGGAGATCGTTCGAAAACTGGTGGTGTGGAACATCGTCGGTGGCGTGTACGGTTCATTCGTCCTCGGCGGCCACTACGTCACCCCGAGCATCCTGGCGGTACGCGGTCTCGGCATCGAAGGCCTGCTGAATGTGCCCGAGTGGCGCGAGCGGATCGCGGAGAACCCCGCGAACCGGCAGCGTCTGCTCGACCTCGACGCCGACGAGTTCCTCAAAGTCATGCTGCGGTGGCTCAACGCGTTCGTGTCGAAGCCGGGCCAGACCATCCCGGGTGTCCCGGACGAGATGTTCGACAACATCACCGTGCCCACCTTGATCATCCGTGGCGGCGAGAACGACTGGGATCACCCCAAGCGCACCTCGCTCGAAGTGAGTTGCCTGATCAAGGGTTCCAAGCTGATCGATCCGCCCTGGCCCGAGGACGCGTGGGAGCGGGCCGGCGAGAAGTTCGCACAGAGCGGCGGCAAGACGTTCTGCCTGTTCGACACTTGGGTTCAGGCGGCCCCGGCGATCATCGACTTCCTGAGGTCGTCGTGACGGCGGTACGCGCTGCCCGCGTGTCACACCGTGCGGATGTGCACCTCGCAGTTCAGCGAAGCCTCCAGGGCGGTATGGATGCGGCTTTCCGGGATGCGTGTCAGGTCAGCCTTGTCCAGGGTCACCGTCACCACATCCCAGCCCTCGTCATCGACGGAGCGCACGATGTCACCCGACAGGCCGAATCCGGCCAGTACGCCGCGGGCATCCTCGTCGGTCCCGCGGCTGACGAAAGTGACCACGCCGGGCGTGGGTGCGGTGCCAAACGCCTTGGCGCACAGCGCCATCGCAATGGTCTGCAGCTCTGGTGCGTCGTCTCCGGCGATCAGCACCTCGACCTCGCGACGATGCGCGGGGAGTCCGGCGAGCTGGTTGTCCAGCACCTCGGCACCGCGCACACCCAGCAAGTCACGGAGTGTTGCCATGCCCTCGGATAGCTCCTGCGCCCCGAGCTCACCAGCCGGATCCACTCCGACGCGCACCACCGCAGTTCTCATACCGGTAAGCCTAGCCGGGGACGGGATGTGACCATGACAGCCGAACTCACGGTCGCCGCATGGCCGGGGATCACCCCGCGGCTACTGCGCGACGGGCCGGAGTCTCTCGAGGCCTATCGGACTGCCGGGGGCTATGCGCCCCTTGCGGATCCGGAACATCTTCTGAACGAGGTGCAGGCCAGCGGATTGCTCGGCCGTGGCGGTGCGGCCTTCCCGATGGCGGTGAAGCTTCGCACCGTGCGTGACAACGGCCGGCAGGGCGGCGAGACCAAGGCCGGCTCCGTGGTGATCGCCAACGGAGAGGAGGGCGAGCCGGCCTCGATCAAGGATCGCTGGTTGCTGCGCAACCGCCCGCATGCCGTGCTCGACGGCCTGCGGCTGGCGGCCGGGGTTGTCGGCGCCGACCGTGCCGTGGTGTATGTATCGGATGCGCATGCCGCCGAGTGTGTGGAACGTGCACTGGCCGAACTGCCCGGCGACCTGGGCCGTCCCGGCATCGAATTGGTCACCGTGACACCGGGTTACGTGGCGGGTGAGGAAACCGCTGCCGTGCATGTGGTCAATGGCGGACCGGCCAAGCCGACCGACAAACCGCCTCGACCGTTCGAGGAGGGCGTGGCCGGCAAGCCCACGCTGATCAGCAATGTCGAGACGTTGGCACAGCTGGCATATCTCCACCAGCACGGAGCGCAGTCGTTCCGCGAACTGGGCACCGAGTCCTGCCCCGGCACTTTCCTGGCCACGATCACCGGCGCCGGCCGCCCGCCCGCGCTCTACGAACTTCCGCACGGCATCCCGTTCGCCGATCTGCTGACCCTGCACGGGGTGTCCCCGGACCACGTTCGCGGGGCGCTGGTGGGTGGATACTTCGCCGGCTTGGTCAACCGCGACATCGTCGGGGCCACACTGGATCACGGATCGGTACGGGCGCTGGGCAGCGGGCTGGGCTGCGGCGCGATCGGCATTCTCACCGATGACTGCCCGGTTGCGGTCGCTGCGTCGGTGCTGGCCTACTTCGACCGGGAGAATGCCGGCCAGTGCGGCTCGTGCTTCAACGGGACGGCAGCGATGGCCGCTGTCGCCACCGGACTGCGCGACGGCAACGCCACCGCCGAGGACCTTGACCGGCTCAAGCGGTGGTCGGTGGTGCTGCGCGGTCGTGGCGCGTGCGCAACCCTCGACGGTGCCGCGAACGTGGCAGCCAGCCTGCTCGCCCAGTTCCCCGACCTCGTGCAGCGTCACCTCGAAAATGGCTGCCAGACCTGCCGTTCCGGCGCTTTCACTGCGGCGCGGCCATACGAAGTGGAGTCTCTGGAGGCGGTGGTGGCGGTATGAAGATCAAGCTGGACCGCACGTTGTGCGATGGCTTCGGGCTGTGCGCCAAACACGCGCCGGAGTACTTCCCGCTGGATGACTGGGGCTACGCCGTGCTCAAAGGCGACGGCGACATCCCCGAGGCTGACCAAGATGCGGTACGACGCGCCCTGCTGGACTGCCCGGTACACGCCATCATCGAGCTGAAGGATGCACGCACCGCTCGTGAGGCCGGCTGAGCGCACAGGGGTATGGATCACCGATCCCGGAAACTGGTAACGTGATTCTCCACACAGAATAACCCGCTTACCACCGGAGTCGAGTTGTCACAGATACCGGGACGTCCGCTCCCGACGGTCACCACGCTCAACGAGTACTTCTGGACCGCGGGCGCCGACGGGGTGCTGCGAATCCAGGAGTGCCAGGACTGCAGCGCCCTCATCCATCCGCCGCAACCGGTCTGCCGGTACTGCCGTAGCCACAACATAGGCGTGCGCGACGTGTCCGGGCGTGCATCGCTGGCCGGGTTCACGGTCAACCACCGGTTCGGTTTCCCCGACATGCCGCCGCCGTATGTGGTGGCCGAAGTGGCCATCGCCGAGGATCCTCGGGTCCGGCTGACCACCAACATCGTCGACTGCGATTCCGAGGATCTCAAACTCGGTATGCCGGTGGAAGTCGAATTCCAGCAGGTCGAGGATGTCTGGCTGCCGGTGTTCAAGCCATCGACGGACACCAGCGCCACCCCGCCGGTGGCCGAACCCGTGGCGCCTCAGGACATCGCCAAATTTGTGCGCCCCATGCTGACCAAGGAGAAGTTCGAGGACCACTCGGCCATCACCGGCATCGGCATGTCCACCATCGGCCGGCGCCTCATGGTGCCGCCCGTGTCACTGACCATCGAGGCGGCCGAAAAGGCCGTCGCCGACGCCGGTTTGACGTTCGACGACATCGACGGCCTGTCCACGTATCCAGGTCTTGACATCGCCGGCATGGGCGAAGGCGGGGTCACCGCACTGGAAGGCGCGCTGGGGCTCCGGCCGACCTGGATCAACGGCGGCATGGACACCTTCGGGCCCGGCGGCTCGGTGATCGCGGCAATGATGGCGGTCGCCACCGGCATGGCCCGCCATGTGTTGTGCTTCCGCACCCTGTGGGAGGCCACCTTCGGTCAGCTGGTCAAGGAGGGCAAGATGTCCCCTCCATTGGGTGGGCGCACCAACAGCTGGCAGCAGCCGTTCGGGTCGACCTCGGCCGCACACACGTTGGCGCAGAACGCCGGTCGCCACTTCGACCGGTACGGCACCACCCGCGAAACGCTCGGCTGGATCGCGCTGAACCAACGCGCGAATGCCGCGCTGAACCCAACGGCCATCTACCGGGATCCGATGACCATGGACGACTACCTGTCGGCCCGCATGATCACCACCCCGTTCGGCCTCTACGACTGCGACGTGCCGTGCGACGGCGCGGTCGCCGTCATCGTCTCGGCCATAGACACCGTCGCCGACCGCCCCAAGCCGCCGATCCGGTTCGAGGCGGTCGGAACTCAGATAATCGAGCGGCTCGACTGGGACCAGACCACCCTCACCCACGAGCCGCAGGTACTCGGGCAGAGCGCCCACATGTGGTCGCGAACCTCTTTGCGCCCCAGCGATGTCGACGTCGCCGAGCTCTACGACGGGTTCAGCTTCAACTGTCTGTCGTGGTTGGAGGGACTTGGCTTCTGCGGCATCGGAGAGGCCAAGGACTTCCTCGACGGTGGCCACAACATCGCGCGCGACGGTGTCATCCCGCTCAATACCCACGGCGGGCAGCTCTCGCACGGCCGCACGCACGGCATGGGCCTCATCCACGAAGCGGTCACCCAGCTGCGCGGAGAGGCCGGCGAGCGCCAGGTGGCCAATGCCAAAGTGGCCGTGGCCAGCAGTGGCGGTCTGACGCCGAGCGGCGTGCTACTGATGCGCAGGGACGACTGAAGCATGCGCGTGCCCCATGAGTAAGGCAGCCCCGCACCCCAGAGTGGTGATGGTCGACGGCATCCCGATGTCGGCGCTGGTGGCCGAGGCTCCCGACCCGCGCGCCGTTGTCGTCGCATTGCACGGCGGGGCCACCACATCGGCGTACTTCGACTGCCCCGGCCATCCGGAACTCTCGCTGCTGCGCATCGCGGTCGACCACGGATACACCGTGATCGCGCTGGATCGTCCCGGTTACGGTGCGTCGGCCGCCTACCCGGACGCCATGGTGCACCCCGATCAGCGGGGCGCATTGGCGTTCGGCGCAATTCAGCGCATCGCCGGCGCTGGAGACCTGTTCGTCGTGGGCCATTCGATGGGCTGCGAACTTGCCCTGCACCTGGCTGTACACCGACCCGAGGTACTCGGCGTGTCGCTGGCCGGCACCGGCCGCCGCTACCATCCGGCTGCGCAACAGCTGCTGAAGGACGCCTCACCCGTGAATCGGCCGCGCGGTCTGCGCGAACTGCTGTGGGAGCCGGCCCGGCTTTACCCGTCCGATGTGATCGGCGCCGGGTTGTCCGCGGGCGGCACCGCGTACGAGGGAGATGTCGTCAAAACCTGGTCACGCCAAGAGTTTCCGGCATTGGCCGGGCGGACCAAAGTGCCCGTGCAATTCCTCGCCGGCGAGTTCGAGAACGTATGGGAATCCGACCCCGAGGCATTGGCCGGGATCGCCACGATGTTCAGCGCGGCACCGCGAGTGCAGACCGGTGAGCTCGCCGAAAGCGGGCACAACCTCAGCGTGGGCCTGTCCGCCGCGAGCTACCACCGCGCAGTGCTGTCGTTCGCCGACGAATGCGTGGCTGACCGCGGGCACGAGACCGTGAAAACCGATGTGGAAGTGGAGGCAGGTTGATGCGAGTCGGATTTATCGGGCTGGGCAGCCAGGGGGCGCCGATGGCCCGACGGATCATCGAAGGTGGCTTCGAGACCACCCTGTGGGCCCGGCGTCCGGCATCCCTGGAGCCCTACGCCGACACCGCGGCCAAGACGGCAGGCTCCCCCGCCGAGCTGGCTGCCGCCAGCGACCTCGTCTGCCTGTGCGTGGTCGGGGACGACGACGTCCGCCAGGTGCTCGACGGCGAGACCGGCGTGCTGGCCGGCCTGGCCCCCGGTGGCATCATCGCCATCCACTCCACCGTGCACCCTGACACCTGTCGGGAGCTGGCCGAACAGGCTGCAAAACAAGGGGTTACCGTCATCGACGCCCCTGTGAGCGGCGGCGAGCCAGCCGCATCGGCCGGCACCTTGCTGGTGATGGTCGGTGGCGACGAGGAAGTCGTCGAGCGGGTGCGTCCGGTGTTCGCCACCTATGCAGACCCGATCGTGCATCTCGGTGGTGTCGGCGCCGGCCAGGTCGCCAAGATCCTGAACAACCTGTTGTTCAGCGCCAACCTGGGTGCCGCCATGAGCGCACTGGAACTCGGTGAAGCACTGGGAGTTCCACGTCAGGCACTGTGCGAGGTGGTCACGCGCGGTTCGGCTACCAGCAAGGCGCTCAACAGCATCGCCATGTTCGGCGGCACGTTGGACAACTTGGCGCCGATCGCCGGGGCACTGCTGCAGAAGGACTGCCGGCATGCCGCCAGCTTGGCCGACAACGCTTCAGCCCCGCAGGGGGCCGTGTTTGATGCCGCGGACAATGCCCTGGCCATCATGAACCATCCACGCTGATGCGCGTCGGCTTCATTGGCGCGGGCCGCATGGGCGCACCGATGGTGCGCCGGCTGAGCACCGCAGGACACCAGGTACGGGCGTTGGGCCGTGACGACGAAAAGCGCACTGCGGTAGCTGACCTCGGCGCTGAGCCGGTGAGCTCGCCGCGTGAGGCAGTCGAGGGTGCCGACGTAACGATCGTCTGTGTGTTCACCGACGAGCAGGTGCGTGACCTGTGTCCGGATCTGATCGACGAGATGGCCGAGGGCTCGGTGCTCGTGCTGCACACCACCGGCAGCCCCCGCACCGCCGAGGCCCTCGCCGAGCGCGGGGCCGCGCGCGGTATCGCTGTCATCGACGCCCCCGTCAGCGGCGGACCGCACGACATCGCAGCCGGGACCGTCACGGTGTTCGCGGGTGGCCCGGACGACGCGGTGGCCCGTGCCCGCGAGGCGCTGGCCGCCTACGCCGATCCGGTACTGCACGTCGGCCCGGTCGGCGCCGGGCAACGGGTGAAGCTGGTCAACAACGCGCTGTTCGCCGCGCAGATCGGCGTGGTCGCCGAGGGCGTACGCCTGGGCGACCGGCTGGGTATCGACGAGGCGACGCTGCTCAGCGCGCTCACCCATGGCAGCGCGGCGAGCCGCGCACTGGGCGGTATCGCCGCCACCGGGTCCGCCGACGCCTTTATCGCGCGAGTCGGCGAATTCATCGGCAAAGACGTGGCCGTGGTTCGCCACACCGCATCTGAGCTGGACAGCGACCTCGGCCGACTCGAGGGACTGCTCGACGTCGCGATCAAGTGACCCAAACGGACACCACGACCTGATCAGCACCCATTTTGCGCTTTTCAAACACTCTCAACAGGATTACTGTTAGCGTTACAGTTCAACAGTTTCCCGTAACGTGTCACGACACTTCCGGCCCAGCCCGCCGCGAAGGAGGAGCCAGCCAAATGACCAAGGCCCAGGTGATCTTCGATCCGTTCTCCGAGGAGTTCTTCAACAACCCGTTCGACATGTACCGCCGGATGCGCCAGGACGCACCGCTGTACTACAACGAGGACTCCGACTTCTATGCCCTGACCCGGCACGAGGACGTCGCCGCGGCGTTGAAGGATCACGAGGCGTTCTCCTCGTCGCGTGGCTGCGACCTGGCCATGGTGCAGAGCGACGAGCCACCGCAGAAATCGATCATCTTCATGGACCCGCCCGATCACCGGCACATGCGCAGCCTGCTGAACAAGGCGTTCACCCCGCGCATGATCCAGTCCCAGCGCGACACCGTCGTCGAGCAGATCGATCACTTCCTCGGGAAGATCGACTCCGACGAATTCGATGTGGTGCAGGATTTCTCGGGGCCGTTCCCGGTCGAGGTCATCACGCGGATGGCCGGCGTCGACCCCGAGTACCGCCAGCAGGTCCGGCACTGGATCGACACCAGCCTCTCGCGTGAACCGGGACAGGTCGGCTACTCCGAGGCCGGCATGCAGGCCAACATCGACACCGGCATCTACTACTACGGGCTGGTGCAGAAGCGCCGGGAAGACCCGCAGGACGACATGATCAGCCGCCTGATCGCCGCGGAGATTCCCGGCGAGAACGGCGAAATGCGCCGCCTCGACGACATCGAGATCACCGGATTCGCCACCCTTCTCGGCGGGGCGGGCGCCGAAACCGTGACCAAGCTGGTCGGCACCGCGATGGTGCTCTTCGCCCGTAACCCCGAGCAGTGGCAGAAGCTGCTCGACGACCGCGAGAAGATTCCGGCCGCGGTCGAAGAGCTGCTGCGCTACGAGGGCCCGGTGCAGTACAACGTCCGCTACACGCTCAAGGACGCCCACGTGCCGAGCGGCACCATTCCGGCGGGCAAGGCGGTGTTCCTGATCAGCGCCGCGGCCAACCGCGATCCCGACGCGTTCACCGATGCCGACACTTTCGACATCGAACGTGACCGCACGGAGGCGCAGAACCTGGGCCTGGGTTACGGCATCCACAGCTGTCTGGGAGCCGCGCTGGCCCGGATGGAGAGCGCCATCGCCTTGGAGAAGCTGCTCGATTTCATGCCCCGCTACGAAGTGAAATGGGATCAGCTGCAACGGGTTCACATGCAGAACGTGGCGGGGTATTCGCACGTGCCGGTAAGGGTGTTGAGGTGATGGCGAAAAAGGTTCACGTCGATTTCGAGATCTGTGAGAGCAACGCGGTCTGCATGGGGATCATCCCCGAGGTGTTCGACCTCGACGATCAGGACTACCTGCACATCCTGCAGGAAGACGTGACGCCGGAGAACGAGGCGCTGATTCGCGAAGCCGTGCGTCAATGCCCACGACAGGCCATCTCGATCAAGGACGAGTAGCCCGCGCATGCGGTTCGTCTTCGTGCACGGTGGTTTTCATGCCGGCTGGTGCTGGGAACGCACCATCGCCGAATTGCAGGGCCTGGGTCATGACGGTGTCGCCGTAGACCTGCCCGGGCACGGCGCCCGGGTCGCCGAGGAGTCGACGCTGGCCAACCGGCGGGCCGCCATCGTCGACGTGATGCGGCCCGGGGATGTCCTGGTGGGACACTCCGGCGGCGGATTCGACGCCACCCTCGCCGCCGACGCAGCACCGGACCTGGTGGGCCACATCGTGTATCTGGCCGCCGCACTGCCCCGGGAGGGCCGGACGTACCCCGAGGCCATGGCCATGCGGTCAGCCGACGATGAGTTGGGTGGCGAATTCGACGGGGATGTCGGCGAGATGCTGGGCTATCTGCATTTCGACGAGGAAGGTGCCATGCACTTCGCCGACTTCGACGGAGCCTGGCGGTACTTCTACCACGACTGCGACGAGGCCACGGCGCGTTGGGCTTTCGACCGGCTGGGCCCCGAGCGGTTCGGCGACACCACGGTGACACCGGTGTCGGTGCCGCAGTTCTGGGCGGCCGATCTGCCTCGCAGTTTCATCCGCTGCACCCAGGACCGGTCGATGCCTCGCTGGCTCGCCGACACCGTCACCCAACGTCTCGGCGTCGAGCAGCTGACCATCGACACGTCGCACTCGCCGTTCCTGAGCCGTCCGCGCGAGCTGGCTGAGTTGCTGGTACACGCCACGACGACCACGCCGATCGCCGCGCTGACGCCGGCCTGACTCCGTTTCGCTGCGCCGTTTTCGACGCCCGGGTCGCTTCGGGCGACGGAGCACGACCCAGACGTCGAAGTCGGTGTCGCAGGCTAGGCAGCGATGACCGTCTCACCGAATTTCTCGATGGCCTCCAGCGCGTGGGCCAGGCTGTCCCCGGGAAGGGTGACGTGCAGCCAGGTCACCCCCAACGCGGCGAGCTTGTCGACCCCAGCCAGGTACGCGTCGGCGTTGAAATCGTCGCCACCGGGATTGCCGCCTTCAAAGTTGTTGAACACGATGTCGATTCCGCCGGGATCGCGACCAGCCGCGCTGAGGCGCACCCGCAGATCCTCGATGCCGGCAGCCAGGGCGTCCAGCGAATCCATCGCCGCCGTTCCCGCGGTCTTGGCCAGACCGGCAGGCGCGGCGAACGGGCACCAGCCGTCGCCGTGCTTGGCCACCCGCGCCCGTGCGGCCGACGTGTTGCCGCCGATCCAGATCGGCGGATGTGGGCTCGCCGCAGGCCGGGGGTGCGCGGTGATCCCGCGGGCGCTGAAGTTCGTGCCCTCGAAGGAGTAATCATCGGTAGTCCAGATACCGCGGATCACCTCAAGCGCCTCGTCGAACAGCGCGGCACGCTCGTCGTAGGACACCCCCAGGGCGGCGAATTCCCGCTTTAGATAACCGACTCCGACGGCCAGCGTGAACCGGCCACCCGACAGCAGGTCCAAGCTGGCACCGGATTTGGCCACCACGAAGGGATTCCGGTACGGCAACACCACGATGTTGGGTACCAAGCGCAAGGTCGTGGTGTGCGCCGCAGCAAAAGCCATGGCCACGAACGGGTCCAGCGCATCGTGCCCACCAGCATCGAGCCAGCGCTGGGACGGAGCCGGATGATCGGTGAATCCGAACCCGTCGAATCCCGCTGCTTCGGCCGCAGCGGCCATCGCCGCAACTCCGCTGCCACTCACCAGATCCGGGTGATACGGGTGGGTGTGCATCGGGTAGGTGATGCTGTAGCGCACAGCGGCTCCGATCAGGCGGGGAAACCGGACAGGATGACTCCGTTGCACTCGGCAGCTCCCTGCCGGACCTTCGCGGCTGCCTGGTACGCATCGGAGTAGTACCACTCGCGTGCGGCGTCAACCGACTCGAATTCCAGCACCACGGTTTGCGTTCCGTGCCAGCTACCTTCGATCACCTCGGGCTTCTGGTCCACGGCCACGATGGTGGCGCCGCCCATCGCCTTCGACGCCAGCTTGGCGTACTCCCCCATGCCGGCCGGATCCTTGATGTCCTCGGTGATGATGACGTAGCCCTTGGCAGATGCCATGACGAAACTCTTTCTCTAGTCGTTGATTTCACTGATCGCCCGTTCCGGGCAGTTGTCTATCGCCTCGCGCGCCGCGTCCTCGAGCCCGGCGGGAACGTCTTCCGGGTCTGCCACCGCCCAGCCGTCATCCGACATCTCGAAGACCTCGGGACACAACGTCAAGCACATGCCGTGTCCGGCACACCGGTCCTCGTCAACCCTGACCCGCATCAGCTGTCGAACTCCAGATGCAGCTCGGTCAGCCCACGCAGGATGAAAGTGGGGATGTAGTTGTAGCGACGATCGCCGTCCGAACCGTGCTTGGCCTCGGAGATCCGGATGTCGGTAGTCCGGTCCAGCAATCGCTCGATACCGACCCGAGTTTCGGCACGCGCCAACGGGGCCCCCGGGCAGCTGTGGATACCGCGGCCGAAAGCCAGGTGCTGACGGGCGTTCTTGCGCGCCGGGTCGAAGGTGTCCGGATCCTCGAACCGCCGAGGATCACGGTTGGCCGCCCCGTTGAGCACCATCACCGTCGTGCCGGCGTTCAACTCGGTCTCGCCGATGGTCACCGGGCAGCGCGACAACCTGAAATCGCCCTTGACCGGGCTCTCGATCCGCAACGCCTCCTCGATGAAGTTCGGGATGAGGCTGCGGTCGGCCCGTAGCCGCTGCTGGATCTCGGGTTGTTCGCCAAGGACCTTCAAGGCGGTGCTGAGCAGACGCACCGTGGTCTCCTGCCCGGCCGAGAAGACATTTGTCGCCACCCGCGCCACATCGCCGATATCCGGGATGCTGCCGTCGGGGAACGTAGCCTCGGACAGGCCGGTCAGTACGTCGCCGCGCGGATTGGCCCGACGATCCGACACATAGTCGGAGAACTGGCCGTAGAGGAACTCAAGCGGGCTGTGGGACAGCGACTCCTTGCTCGTGCTGCCGATGCCACCGCCCGAATTCTGCTTGATGCCGTTGACGAAAGCTTCGCGATCCTCGTCCGGGATACCCAGCAGGTCAGCGATCACGAGCAGCGTGAACGGACCGGCGAAGCCCTTGATGAACTCGCCCCTGCCGGGCGCGAGATAGCTGTCGAGGACTTCGTCGGCCAACTGCCACATCGCGTCCTCGTTCTCCTTGAGGCGCTTGGGCGTGATCAACCGCATCAACAGCGAGCGATGGTCGGTGTGGGTG